>JAGLUD010000451.1 GCA_023134935.1 Paracoccaceae bacterium
CCACCAAGACCAGGCATACGGAACTTAAGACCGTTGAAGTCTTCAGCGGAGTTGATTTCCGAACGGAACCAACCACCGGACTGCGAACCGGAGTTACCAGCCAAGAACGATTTCAGACCGAAGATCTGACCTAGTTCATTGTGAAGCTCTTTACCGCCATCATGGTTGTACCAGTTGGTCAGCTCTTGCGCTGTCGCGCCAAAAGGAACAGCTGTGAAGTACGCATAACCAGGATGTTGGCCCAAGTAGTAATAGTCAGCGGAGTGATACATATCAGCCTGACCAGAAGTCACAGCGTCAAACACCTCAAGCGCACCAACCAGCTCGCCCGGAGCTTTCTTGTCGATTGTCAGCATGCCGTCAGACATCGCTGTTACTGTTTCAGCGAAGTGAACAGCAGCGTCATCAAGAACAGCAAAGCCGTGTGGCCAAGATGTAACCATAGTCAACGTGCGTTTGCCCTGTGCATATGCCGGAGCAGCCAACGTCGAGGATGCAGCAACTGCTGCACCGCCAAGTGCGGAATTTTTTAGAAAAGAACGGCGATCCATTAATAACCTCCCAGTTTTTACTTCGCAGTCGTTGCAAAGTTGATCGAGTAACATTCACAAACTACTTAACCGCCACCATTATGCAACGCATATTTTAGCGAATTGGTCAGTTTTTTCGTCCAATTTTGATGCCCCCGAGTTTCATTTACCCAGACTCATTGCCGTTCAACGTAGTTTACGCCTGGTAAATTATAGATTCGTGCTCAAAATGCCACTCCTACGTAATATAGTGATAAAATACCCCCGTGTTTTGCAATTTCTCTCACAATACTCTGTTGACCTTCTGCAAACAGGCTAATAAAAATTGCGAACACTAAGGGGCACTTATTTAAGTAAACCTAGCGTTACCAAAAACGTTTTTGCCACAAACTTCGCGGTTTTGGCGAGAACACCCGCCTCCCCCTGCAGTCAGGGGTTTTTTTGTGGCCACTCTGGTCACCCTATAATCGAAACGGGGACACCCCCGAAAATTGGAGTAAATGCGATGACCCGTCAAATGACCGGCGCCCAGATAGTAGTTCAAGCCTTGAAGGATCAAGGTGTCGACACAGTCTTTGGTTACCCCGGCGGCGCTGTCCTTCCAATTTACGACGAGATTTTCCAACAAAACGAGATCCGGCACATCATCGTGCGCCACGAACAGGCAGCGACCCACGCCGCCGAAGGCTATGCCCGCTCCACCGGAAAACCCGGTGTTGTTCTGGTGACCTCCGGCCCAGGTGCGACGAACGCTGTGACAGGCATGACCGACGCGCTACTGGACTCGATCCCGATGATCGTTCTAACGGGTCAGGTTCCCACCTTCATGATCGGCAACGACGCCTTTCAGGAGGCCGACACCATCGGCATCACGCGTCCCTGCACCAAGCACAACTGGCTGGTGAAAGACACCGACATCTTGGCAGAAACCATCCACCAAGGCTTCCACGTGGCCACAACCGGCCGCCCTGGCCCTGTTCTGGTGGACATCCCCAAGGACGTTCAGTTCGCAATGGGTGATTACACGACCATACCGAAAACCAAAGTTTCGCATTACCAACCGCGTGTGAAAGGTGACATCGAAGCCATCACCAAAGCTGTTGAAATGCTGGAAAAAGCCAAACGTCCGATCATCTATTCCGGCGGTGGGGTTATAAACTCTGGCGTCGGCGCCAGCCAACTGCTGCGCGAGTTGTCGGATGCGACAAACACTCCGATCACTTCTACGTTAATGGGCCTCGGCGCCTACCCTGCATCCGGCGATA
>JAGLUD010000452.1 GCA_023134935.1 Paracoccaceae bacterium
ATCAACGTGCTGAAGCATGGAAAAGGCGCGAGCTATCGCGAGTTACTCAAGACCCCAAGCACCCTTGTTGTCGTGAAACCCACCGAAGACTCTACCGCCGATGAAGCGCACCCAACCGCTGGCCTTGTTGATGTCAGTGTTCCGGGCTTTTTTGATGGGCTGACCACGACAATTCTTGAAGCTTACCATTTCCTCGAAAACCGATAGGTTGTTAACTCTATATCGTCATTACCCCCCAAAGGTTAACGAGCCCTCGGCATAATTTGTACATACGCATAGTGTACGGGTTGTGCACACATTGTGCACACTAGTTTTCAGCCTTTTCCCCAAAGCTTAACGCGCCAGTCCGGCCTGCCGACCGTTGCGCGGGCCGCTCACACCACCCATCCATATTTATGTCCAATTTTTGTTAACTTTTTCGAACATTGTAAGAACATACCACGAAAATTTACGAACCTTTAACTCTTTAGGTCCCAAATAGCGCCGAAAACCAAGAGTTATCGGAGGTCATGATGGCCAGCGCCAGCAAACAGATTACTAGAAGTGCAGACATCCCCGCTGTGATGTCGAACACCTTGTCCGAACTCGAAACCGCTCGTGTTTTCAGCGCCCTGAACGACAACCGGGTGGAGCTGTTTTACCAACCAATTGTGCGCTCAGACACTAACAATTTCGTAGCTTTTTACGAGGGGTTAGCCCGCATCAAAATGCCCGAGGGGGCGATAATATCAGCCGGACAATTTATGCCATTCGTTGAAAACACCGCACTCGGAACCAGACTGGACCGCCGTGTCTTACGCTTGGCACTAAAGCAGTTGGAAGAAAATCCCGACATCCGTCTATCAATCAACATGAGCGTGCTATCAATGCGAAATTCGGGATGGTTGGCCATTTTGGAATCGGCCAAATTCAACGTTTGCGAGCGCTTGATTATCGAAATAACGGAAGGGGCGGCGATGTCTGATGTCGAATTAACCACCTCTTTTATGCACCGCGTCAGGCGCAAACATTGCAGCATCGCGCTAGACGATTTCGGAACGGGCGCGACATCCTTTCGGTACTTCAAAGACTTCCTGTTTGACTTTGTTAAAATCGATGGACTGTTCATCCGCGATCTTGGTTACGATAAAGACAATCAGGTATTGGTTCAGGCCCTAATCGACATCAGCAAACACTTTGATATGGTGACAGTTGCGGAATTTATTGAAACCGACGGAGAGGCTGAAATGGCCGCAAAATTAGGGGTCGACTGCTTGCAAGGATACCTGATCGGCGAACCAACAGCGCGGCCAATCGCCCCTTTTCAAAGAACCGAAATGGCTCGAAAAATCGCTGGGTAACTTTAGGATTTATCCACAAGCTTGCTGAGCTGGTCCTGCATCTGGGCAAGCTGTGCTTTCAAATCACCAAGTTCAACATCGGATGCTTCTTGGTTAGTATTATCCGTTGTGGTTTCAGCCTCGTCAGCCGCTGGAGGTTTAAACATCCGCATTGCACTGTCGAACCACTCCATGTTCTGTCGCGCCAATGCCTCGAAACCGGCCATTGCGGGATTGCCGGTTACGGCGCCTTGCATCTGCTCACGAAGATCATCCTGGTTTTTAGCAAACGTATCCATCGAGGCCTCAAGGTATCCTGGAACAAACCCCTGAACCGAGTCCCCATATAGACCGATGAGCTGGCGCAAAAATTTGGTGGGCAACATATTGTGCCCTTTGCTTTCTTCTTCGAAAATAATCTGCGTCAAAACTGAACGGGTAATATCCTCGCCTGATTTCGCATCGGTAACTACAAAATCCTGACCTTCACGCACCATTTGGGCCAAATGGTCTAGTGTGACATAACTCGATTTCTGGGTGTTATATAACCGGCGATTGGCATATTTCTTAATGACAATGGTTTCTTCGTTTGTATTCGTTTTATCGGCCATTACGGAACCCTTCTGATGATGCCCTGCGGCCCTTCGTTAACAGCAATCTAATACAGTATTTCGCAACTGCAACGAAAATATCGCATACGCGAACACAACACGGCATGTTATGATGCTCAAATTAGTGAATGTAAGGCATGAAATGGCGCAAAATCCCCCTTCCCCAATCTGCAAAACGCCCCCCTTGGGTGCGCGCGAAGAACGGTACTTGGACCTATGGGAAGAGAATATGCGGCTGCTAGCCGCCAGCGAACCCGTAAAAAAGCCTCAAAACGACAATGACTAAAAACCCGCAACACCGAATGGGTCACCCATCCCCTCTTATCTTCCATTTAGGCGCAGCAGTAGCGGGGTACCAAAGTGCTATTGCGAACGCGGCCAACCCAGGCTCCGCAGGTTTCGAGTGGCATCCAGACCTTATCGAGCAAGCGCCAACTTTCAACGATCTAAGCACACCCGTTCTTCACCGGGCCGCGCTTCAACGCATGCGCGCGATGCTATCGGGACTTGAGAAATGGCAGACGCACCCATATCGACGGACAGTCCTGGACCCGCCGGTGATATGGACGAACGGATCGTCGCGTCTACTGGATTTCGGCGGGTGCCCCGAGGCCTCGAGCCCCAACGGCCCTCCGGTACTGGTGGTGCCTTCCTTGATCAACCGTGCGTACATATTAGATTTAGCCGAAGACTGCTCAATGCTACGGTATTTGGCAGCACAAGGCCTGCGCCCACTGTTGTTGGACTGGGGAATTCCTTCGGATACCGAGCGCGAATTCGACCTAAATTCCTATGCTACACAGCGATTATTGCCCGCACTGGAAATCGCCCGTTCTTTAAATGACAACCCAATCGGCGTTTTGGGATATTGTATGGGAGGAACCCTGAGCGCAGGCGTTTTGTCCCTTCAGAGCGCCGGTGTAGGCGCTTTTGCAACGATCGGGTCGCCTTGGGATTTCTCCGCGAGCAAGGGCGTCGCAGCGTCATTGCGGACAATGGCGACAACATCGAAAACCTCCGAAATTATCGAAAATCTCGGACAGGTTTTTGGGATGATCCCGACGGAATTTTTTCAACAGTTGTTCGCGCTGATCAACCCGATGCAAGCTGCCGTCAAATTTCGCAAGCTGGACAATATGGATTTGAGCAGCCCCGCAGCAGATCATTTCGTTGCTATCGAAGACTGGCTGGCTGACGGAGTGCCGCTTGTGACACCAATTGCCAAAGATCTTTTGATCGGCTGGAACCTGAACAATACGACAGCAAGTGGCCGTTGGAATTTGCTGGAATCGCGGGTTAATTTATCCACGATTCGGCAACCAACTCTTAATATTTGCGGTCTTCGCGACAGCATAACGCAACTAGATGTCGCCGCGGCAATGGCTAGGGGAATTCCTAATTCCAAAATGCTTACGCCTGATGCTGGGCACGTCGGGATGATTGTCGGTTCCAAGGCACGTGAAACCGTTTGGAAGCCTGTATCAAAGTTCTTTGCAGGCAACCTTTAATTCAATTCAATTGGCTGAATGTTACCAATTTCAAACAATTTAAGAAATTTTATTGCGCTGCACTGCACAATAAGCCACAATGCGAATCACATTATCAGGGCATGACAAAAGGAATACCCCATGACCAATATCGTAATTGCTTCTGCCGCGCGAACCGCTGTTGGAAGCTTCCTAGGATCATTTGTAAAGACACCCGCGCATGATCTGGGCACAGCAGCCATCAAGGCAGTATTGCAACGTGCAGGTGTTGAGGCCGCCGATGTTTCCGAAACCATCCTCGGACAGGTTTTGACAGCTGGTCAAGGTCAGAATCCGGCGCGTCAGGCGCATATAAATGCGGGGTTACCGATCGAAAG
>JAGLUD010000453.1 GCA_023134935.1 Paracoccaceae bacterium
AAACCCACCTGATGCACGCAATTGCGTGGGAAACGCAGGCGCTGCGCCCTGAGGCGCGGGTACTGTACCTGTCTGCCGAACAATTCATGTACCGCTTCGTTCAGGCGTTGCGTTTCAAAGACATGCACAGCTTTAAGGAACAGTTCCGTTCCGTTGATGTGTTGATGGTTGACGATGTTCAGTTCATTGCGGGCAAGAACTCCACCCAAGACGAATTTTTCCATACTTTCAACGCGTTGGTTGACCAAGGCAAGCAGATTGTTATCTCGGCAGACCGTGCACCTGGTGAAATCGAGGGCCTTGAAGAACGCATCCGCTCGCGTTTGCAATGGGGGCTGGTTGTCGACCTTCACCCAACGGATTACGAACTGCGTTTGGGTATCCTACAGTCCAAAGCCGAGACCCAGTTGAAGACCATGCCGGACGTCCAGATGGACGCTGGCGTGCTGGAATTTCTAGCGCACCGTATCTCGTCGAATGTTCGCGTTCTTGAGGGGGCTTTGACCCGTTTGTTCGCGTTTGCCTCGCTTGTTGGGCGCGAAATCAACCTTGATATGACGCAGGAATGTCTGGCGGATATTTTGCGGGCATCCGAACGCAAGGTGACGGTTGAAGAAATCATGCGGCAGGTGGCGGATCACTATAATCTGCGTATGTCGGACCTTCTTAGCCCACGTCGTGCGCGTTCTGTTGCAAGGCCGCGTCAGGTGGCGATGTTCTTGTCCAAAATGCTGACCTCCAAATCCCTTCCAGACATCGGGCGGCGGTTCGGTGGCCGTGACCATACGACCGTTATTCATGCGGTGAAAAAGGTTGAGGAATTGAAAATGACCGACAGCCAAATCGCCGAGGATGTGGAACTACTTAGACGGATGCTTGAGGCTTAGCGCTTGCGCTCACCGCTGCATCCGTTAGGGTCATTGTCCAAGTAATTATACGCACGAGGGTATCATGAAAGTCAGTATCGAACGCAGCACTCTTATGAAGGCTATGAGCCGCGCCCAATCCGTGGTCGAGCGTCGCAATACGATCCCGATCCTCGCGAACGTGCTGATCGAGGCTGAAGGCGACCAAGTTTCCCTTCGTGCGACCGATCTGGACATTGAAGTTATCGACAAGGCGACGGCCGTAGTTGAACGTGCGGGTGCAACCACGGTTGGTGCCCACACTTTGCATGAAATCGTACGCAAATTGCCCGATGGGTCGATGGTGGAGCTGTCGGATAATGCCGAAGCTGGCCGTTTGGAAATTCGCGCTGGCCGTTCGCATTTCAGTTTGGCGACATTGCCGCGTGAAGATTTTCCCGTGATGGCATCGGCGGAATACGACTGTAATTTCGGGGTTAAGGCCTCAGTTCTGCGCCGGTTGTTTGATAAAGCGAAATTCGCGATCTCGACCGAAGAAACGCGTTATTACCTGAACGGAATTTACATGCACGCCGCTGACAGCGACGGCGGCAAAGTGCTGCGTTGTGTGGCGACGGACGGTCACCGCCTTGCGCGGATCGATGCGAGTCTGCCGGACGGTGCTAGCGACATTCCTGGCGTGATTGTTCCGCGCAAAACGGTTAACGAAGTTGGCAAGTTGCTTAGCGATGATGATGCGGTGATTGCGGTTTCTGTATCCGAAACCAAAATTCGGTTTGCAACGCCCGAGGTTACGCTGACATCCAAAGTTATAGACGGATCGTTCCCTGATTACACGCGAGTTATTCCGCAAGGGAACACGAAACGTCTGGAAGTTGATGCGGCCGAATTTGCCAAGGCTGTCGACCGTGTGTCTACGGTTTCGTCTGAACGTTCCCGCGCGGTGAAATTGGCACTGGACGAAGATCGTCTTGTTCTGTCTGTTAACTCGCCGGATTCCGGCGCTGCGGATGAAGAACTGTCGGTGGCTTACGCGGATGAACCGTTGGAAATTGGCTTTAACGCCAAATACCTGCTGGAAATTGCGCAACAAGTGGATCGTGAAAACGCGGTGTTCATGTTCAACTCATC
>JAGLUD010000454.1 GCA_023134935.1 Paracoccaceae bacterium
TGCGGCGTTGATTTCAAGCTTGGTTACAGCCCCGAGCGTATCAATCCCGGCGACACGGAACATCGCCTTGAAACCATCACCAAGGTGGTCGCAGCTCAAGACGCCGCATCCTTGCAACGTGTGGCGGACGTTTACGGCACGCTTGTTCACGCGGGCGTCCACCGTGCGCCGACCATTCGCGTCGCCGAAGCCGCAAAGGTAATCGAAAACACCCAGCGCGACGTTAACATTGCCTTAATGAACGAGATCGCCATCATCTGCGACCGACTTGACGTGCGAACCAGTGACGTGATCGAAGCGGCCTCGACCAAGTGGAATTTCCTGCCCTTCACCCCCGGTCTGGTTGGCGGGCATTGCATCGGTGTGGATCCATACTATCTGACCGCCAAGGCCGAGGAGGTCGGTTACCATTCCGAAGTCATCCTGTCAGGGCGGCGCGTGAACGATGGCATGGGGGAATTTATCGCGGCTAAAGCCATCAAGATGCTGGCAACGTTAAACGTCCCTTTGTCCCGCGCCAAGGTTGGCGTTCTTGGGCTGACCTTTAAGGAAAACGTACCGGACTTGCGGAACTCCAAGACGTTCGACGTGCTAGATGCCCTGTCCGAATTCGGCGTGCGCCCGATGGTTCATGACGCAATGGTTGATTGCACCGAAATCCCCAAAGGGGCGTTCGACTGGGTCGAAATGGGCGATATGCCAAAGCTGGATTTGCTCGTTTTGGCTGTACCGCACGAAACCTACATGGCTGGTAACGTGGCTGAACTGGTGCGCGAAGGGGGCGCGGTGATTGATATTCGCTCCACCTTGGAGCCTTCAAGCATGCCTAAAGACGTCAGATATTGGAGCCTCTAATTCAAGTACTCCGCTCCCAATACCGGTCCGAAATTTTTAGCCTGAACTAATACCACATACTTGCTGTCGCCGCTAAACGGCGTGCTGACGTTAACATCGGACTGGCCATTCCAATTGGCAATCCATGTCATGTTTTCAACGACATTGACGTACCTAATCGTCCGCCCCGCATTCTCGCCACGTTGGATCTTGGTCGTAGCTTCGGGAATGATGCGGACAAGAAAAATATCAGCTGCAGGTAATCTGGTGGTAAGCGCGGAAACCCTGATATCAGCGTTATTCCCCGACGTATCCACGCTTATTTCCAACACCGGCTTTTCGTTCTGGAACTGATCGACATACATCCGGATTTTGCCCTCGTTGCTACCAACGATCTGCGCTTCGCCGTGGATGACGGCTTGGGGGGTGTAAAGCGACCGAAGGCCCCATCGATCCCGATATCCGATTTGACGCTTCGTGTTTTCCGAACTCGAAAATTCGTCCTTCCAGCCCAGATAATCCCAATAGTCCACGTGCCAACCTAGAACGATTACGCCGTCTTCTAATGCCAATTCTCGCAGAACATCATCTGCAGGCGGACAGGAGCTGCACCCCTGTGAAGTGAACAGCTCCACCACGACATTCTGCGCTAAAAGGGTGGAAGGCAGCCAGAAGCTAAGAACAACTGAAAGAATTTTAGTAAAACGCATCGTAGCTCCGAAAATTGAGGGTTGCCCTTTTGATACGGGCAAATCCCTCAACTTTCCAGTCAAGCCTTCGCGAGGACGAGTTTACCGTTGCGCCCCACCCGCATACCCAAGCGTTTGTAGCGCAGTCGTGATTTCATCCAGAATAACCGGATCATCAATCGTTGCAGGCATTTTCCATGGTGTCTGATCAGCGATATTAACCATCGTCCCGCGCAGAATTTTGCCCGAGCGTGTCTTGGGTAACCGATCAACCACGAGCGCCAGTTTGAAGGCGGCAACAGGTCCGATCTTCTCACGAACCAGTTTCACAACTTCGGCTATTACTTCAGCATGTGGGCGATTAACGCCGTTGTTCAAACATAAGAACCCAAGTGGCAGTTGCCCCTTCAACTGGTCCCCAACTCCGATCACCGCACATTCTGCAACATCAGGATGGGCGGCCAGCACCTCTTCCATTCCACCAGTGGAAAGACGATGACCCGCGACGTTAATCACGTCATCGGTTCGCGCCATGATGTAGAGGTACCCGTCCTCGTCAATAACGCCTGCATCGCCAGTTTCGTAATATCCCGGGAAGGTATCAAGGTAGGATTTGACGAACCGTTCCTCAGCATTCCACAACGTTGGCAACGTACCCGGA
>JAGLUD010000455.1 GCA_023134935.1 Paracoccaceae bacterium
AACTGGCTCGTGCAGGGTCACCCGCACACGTCCACCGCGTGAATTGGCCAGTACCGCGAAAATGTGGGGCGCGAACTCCATAGTCCCCCACCAACCGTAGAAATCATCAGCCTGACCGTCGGGTGCGAAGTAGGTAACCGTAGCGGGTTGGACCCAAACGTGATCGATCAATTCAGGTGTATGGAAAACACTGAACAGCGTGGACTTGAATTCCAGAATGTGACGACCATCGGTGCTGGTACCTTCGGGAAAGAAACACAGCTGATCGCCGCGATCCAGTCGTTCCACCAAGGCAAGTTGGTGCTCTTTGGCCAAAGACGGGCGACGCTCAATAAACAATGTTCCCGTGACACGGGCCATAAATCCGATGACAGGCCATTTGTTAACCTCGGCCTTGGAAACGAACGATATGCGTGCCGCGCTGTGAAAGGTGAAAATATCCAGCCACGAGGCATGGTTGGCCACTAACGCACCGCCGTGCTTCATGTGTTTACCGACAACCTCCAGCTTGATACCGGTTACGAACAGCCCCAACCGCCCCCATAGGTTGGCGAGGATTGCCGTCACTTGCAGCCTTGGCAGTATCCGCTCGACCACGACAAACAGCATATACAGCGTCATGATAACGATCGAGCCTGCTACCATCAGCATCATCCGCAACACGATACCGGGCCATTGGTAAAACTTTGGCTTGGGGATAAAGACTTCGCGTTCCTCCATCATGCTCCCCTTTTTCGTCCGTAATAGGCGCGGTATTTATCGGTCATGGTTTGGGTGTCCATAATCAGGCACACATCAACGGTATTGAAATCATGGTCCACGAATGCCCCTTCCCCGACATAGCCGCCAAGCCTTACGTAAGCTTTGATAAGTGACGGAATGAGTTGCAACGCCCGGCGCTTGTTAATTTCGTCTGCCGGTATCAAATTCATCTCGGCACGGTTTTCCGGCAAGGCTTTGACGCGCAATTCCGGTGGGGCGAGGTGATTGTGGTGCAGGTAAGACAACGCCTCCGCGATGGGTGCAGGATCGGCGTTGTGAAAACTGGCAACCCCGAACAGAACGCCTATGTCATGCTCGGTGACGTATTGCCCCAAAGCGTTCCACAACATGTGCATACCAAGACCACCGCGATGCTCTTTGGCGATGCAGGAACGCCCGAGTTCCAAGGTTTCGCGATCAAAGTTTTTCAACTTCGACAGGTCATATTCCGAGGCACCATAAAACCCGATCCCCGCCCGCGCAGCACTACCGCGCATCAGACGGTAAACGCCACAAACCCTGTCGAGCGGGTCACCTTTGGCCTGTGTGTCAATCAAAAGCAGATGTTCAAAATATGGATCGTATTCGTCACGCTCCTGCCGCGCGGCATGCTCTTCATCGCTGGCATGCGCGCCCATTTCCTCGACGAAAACCTTATAGCGCAGACGTTGCGCGGCGGCTACATCCTGCTGCGTTTCCGCAAGGCGGACTTCGAAACGATCTGTGTCGATTTTCATAAGCTGCGGCCCTTTTCGTTGGGTCAATCTACGGGGTTCAAGTTATAGGTGCAACCGCTGCGCAGGGGCATAAGTACGCATCTTTAGGATTGCATTTTTTCGTATTAACATTACCTTAACGGTCTTGCGTTACTTGCTATATTCCCGCTCCAGAAGGACTCGCGATCCGATGATCACCACCTTACCTGTATGTTCAAAATTGACCGTGATGCGGTCGTTAATCACCGATTGCACCTGCCCAAGACCCCAGTCGGGTTGGTCGGGGTGCCGGACAAGATTTCCGGGTTCAAGGAACTGGTTCATCGCATCCTCCGGCGATTTATGATGGAGCGCTCGTTAGACACACTGGTATCTTCGCGCATTTGCCATGATTTGATAAGCCCTGTGGGGGCGATTGGCAACGGTGTGGAGCTGTTGGAAGCCTGCGCCGCACAGATGCCCGAAATCGGGCTGATCGCTGACAGTGTGGACTCCGCCACAGCCAAGTTGCGGTTTTTCCGCATATGTTTCGGGCAGATCTCGATCGGGGGATTGATGGGTTCTGGCGAGGCGGAGGCAGTCGCCAACGCGATGATCTCGACCCAACGCTTGCGGCTAGAATGGCGTTTGCAATCGGCAGATTTTCCACGTGAACGGGTGAAGTTGTTGTTCTTACTGTTGTTGTGCGTCGAAACCACCTTGCCGGTTGGTGGCACGATTGTGGTTAAGGAACAGGACGGTGAGTTTGTGATGCAGGCGGATGGCAAGCGCCTGCAGATGCAGGATGCTTGGCGGATTTTTGTTGGGGAAACTGTAACCATCACTCCCGCGCAGGTGCAGTTTCCGCTAGCGCAGGCGTTTGGGGGAATTAACGTGGATAACTCCGAAACAAGTCTGACGGTTACGTTTTAGGTATTAACCCAGCCTTAAAACGGCGCATGTTTTTTTGATAGGACAGCGCGGATTTCCGCAAGCCGTCGATCGCAACCTCGTCGAGTGTGCGGACAACCTTCCCCGGTGCCCCCATTACCAAAGACCCGTCGGGAATTACTTTGTTTTCGGTAATCAACGCCCCTGCCCCGATCAGGCAATTATTGCCGATCTTGGCGCCGTTCAAAACCGTCGCGCCCATCCCGATTAGGGAGTTATCACCGATTGTGCAGCCGTGCAGCATGGCGCGATGCCCTACCGTGCAGCCTTCACCAATCGTTAACGGATACCCCATATCGGTGTGCATCACGGTGTTTTCCTGAACGTTACTGCCCCGCCCAACCATGATCTGTTCGTTGTCGCCGCGAATAATCGCGCCGAACCAGACTGACGCACCGCTTTCCAAAACGACGTCACCCACCAGCACCGCTGTGGGGGCGACCCAGTAATCTTCGTCCTCGGGGAATTGCGGGTTGCGGCCTTCGAGTTCATAGATATGGCTCATTTGCGCCCCTCGAATTCCTCGTTCAGCGATTGCACAAATGGCACCAAAGCGGGGTTGCGGTCACGGCGTAAACGTTCGGCCGTCAGGATGGCGCGCAGCTCACCCTCGGCGCGTTCCAGATCGTCGTTAACCAAAACGTAATCATATTCCGCCCAATGACTAATTTCGGAACGAGATTGCGCCATGCGCCCGGCCACAACCTCGGTGCTATCTTGGCCGCGCGATTTTAAGCGTGATTCCAATGCAGCAATTGATGGCGGAAGGATGAAAATTGAAACCACTGCATCCTTTAGCGAAGAGTTGCGAATCTGTTGCCCGCCCTGCCAATCGACATCAAACAGCACGTCTTTGCCGGCATTAATCGCGGCCTCCACCGGCGCACTGGGGGATCCGTAGAAGTTTCCGAAAACCTCCGCGTGTTCCAGCATGCCATCGTTATCGACCAACTCCTGAAACTCGTCTCGGGTCTTGAAATAATATTCGCGACCGTCATCCTCGCCAACACGCGGCTTGCGGGTTGTGGCAGAAACGGAGAACGTCACATCCGGGTCATCCTCCAACACACGGCGCGACAGGGTGGATTTCCCCGCACCCGAGGGCGAAGACAGGATAATAAGCAGGCCACGGCGGTTAGACATCGGTTACTCCAGATTTTGAACTTGTTCGCGCATTTGATCGATCACGACCTTGAGTTCAAGCCCGATTGTGGTCAAACCCGTGTCGTTGGACTTGGAACACAGCGTATTTGCCTCGCGGTTGAACTCCTGCATCAAGAAATCGAACTTGCGGCCAATGGGGCCCTTTTCCGCCAGCAGCGCGCGGGCGGCAACGATATGGGCGTCCAGACGGTCCAACTCCTCCGTTACGTCGGCTTTCACGGCTAGTAACGCAAGCTCCTGCGCCAAACGATCCTCGTCGGCCAGATCGGTGATTTCCAGAAGCGCCAAAACCTTTTCACGCAAGATCCCGCCGGTGCGAGCGTTACGCGCATCAGACGAAGCACGTGCATCTTTGGATAGCTTTTCCGCCGTATCCACCTGCGCGGATAGGATCGATAATATAGCCAAACCTTCGGCGCGGCGCGCGTTGACCAGCATTTCTACAACTTCAGGAACCTGTTTCTTCGCGGCCTCAACCCAACCCTGATTGGCCGCCTGCCCTGTATCCCAAACCCACTTTTGCGAAAGCAATTCACCAACCGAGGTTGGCTGCACGTCCAACCCGTTAGCCTCAGCAATTGTGCAGGCTTGTGCAGCAGCGTCGATCACCGCTGCAAGGTTGTCATGATTTAGTACTGGCGTTCCGTCGTCACCCATGCGCGAAAGTTTCAGGTTCAGCGAAACATTTCCCCGCACTAGACGTTTGGGAACGGCGGCACGAATGACCGGCTCCAACGTCTCGCCGCCTTCGGGCAAACGCAGGCGAACATCAAGCCCCCGCCCGTTAACCGAACGAATTTCCCAAGCCCAGCCGACCCCGTCAAGTTGCCCCGAAACCGTTGCGAACCCTGTCATCGATTGAAGTGCCATGCGTTAACCTTTTTAAAATATTTAAATATTCATTAACCTATTAACGACCTATTAACCAATTGGCATCAAAATCCAGACAATTCCGCTAAAATCTTATACGTTAACGAAACAGTAACTATTAAGATGCGGCGGGGGAAGAACTTCGGGACTTGTAGGGCCGCTTCACAGGAAATGATACGATTATGACCATGATCCAGACCCTCCGATCCCACTGGGAAAGCCTGCGGATTAATGGCGGAATACCCCTTCGGGCGGACATTGACCCACGCCAAATCCCGGATGTTTTAGACAGCCTGTTCATATTTGAACGCCTAAACCCACAGGATGTGCGCGTGCGCATCGCGGGCCTGACCTTGTGCGAGATGATGGGCATGGAGGTGCGCGGGCAATCCCCCCTGTCATTTTTTGACGACAGTACCCGCCGGCGCTTTGCGGCAGTGGTGGCCGATGTGATGGACCGCCCGACGACTGCACGCCTTGGGTTGGATAC
>JAGLUD010000456.1 GCA_023134935.1 Paracoccaceae bacterium
GTTTGCTATTATAGCTATTATCACAACGCGAAAATTCGAAATCGGGGCGCTTGATCACCATAACGTCCAGATGATGTTGATGGCGTTTGTCTTGATGGCCATGATGCATTGCGAAAGCCGCGGCCGTGACGGTGTGATTATCGGTATTGCTGCTGCGCTTAGTGTTTCGATTGGCCTTGAGATGCTGGCCTTCGTAGCCACAATAAGCTTGATGATAGGTGTTAACTGGGTTTGGTTCGGCGACGATATAAAGGTAAAAACCATTCTATTTTCCGGTTCATTTGCCGGATCAATGATAGCCATATTTCTGCTGACCGGACCTGACTTCAGCGCTACAATTTTCCAATGCGATGCATTTGGACGCGAGTTGCTGATTATTGGCGTTACAGGTTCCATGGGGCTTCTGGTCTTGGCCGCGACGATTAGCGCAAAAACACGTTTGATTAGAGCTGGTGCGGTGCTTCTCTTGGGGGTGGTGGTTATTCTGGTCGCCGCGCGCTTTGCGCCGCAGTGTCTGGGTAACCCTTATGATCCTCTTTATCCCGATGTAGCCCGTGAGTGGTTGGGGCGGATTTCGGAAAGCAAATCGTTGCTTGGGATCATCTCGGCGGGGCGCTTAAATAACCTAAGGTTCGTTGCTATCCCGACTATGGCGATCCTTTATACGGTATATCTCGCCTTCGAACCGACTTCCCGGATGCGCGCGATCGCACTGCTATTAATTCTGGTTGGGGCGTTCGCGATGATGTTCTATCAGATACGCGGTCTTTTCTTCCTGTTACAGCTTTGTGCAATCCCTCTTGCTGCGATGATGGGACGATTGTACGGAAACTATAAGAGCAACAACTCATCGTTTGCAGGTGTTCTGTTTATAATAATATTGTTTGCTACTATCCCGAATACTTGGTTCGTAGGGGCTGCGTGGTTCGGGCGTAGTGAACCTACAGCGAGCGAATCTGAACCGCACGGGGTATTCAAAGATTGCTATAAACCACAGGCGTTTCGCGCACTGGCAGGTTTGCCCGCAGGCTTGGTTGTAGCCTCGACCGATCTTGGAGTTAGAGTGATTTTTTCTACACCGCATAGGGCGCTGGCGGCAAATTTCCATCGAAATCAGGATGGTATTCAGGCTGAAATCGACCTGATGCACACAGGCATTGCCGAGGCAAAAGGATTATTGGCGGAATGGGGCGTCGATTATGTAGTACTGTGCGCCAATGATTTCGCGACGAAAGCCATGGCCGAAGACTATCCTGATGGACTTTGGATAAAACTATATAACGGTGACGTCCCCGAATACTTAACGTCGGTTTCCGCAGACAGCGAAAGCTTGATATACATCTACAAGACGCAGCCCTGACCGAAGGATTCGCTATGTTTTCCATATCCCTATCACCAGCCGTCTGGATCGGACTGATCTTGACCCCGATGACGATCGGGGGTGGGCAAATTCTGTTCAAAATTTCCAGTGGCCGCATGGGCGAAGCAAACTTGGCTGGATTTATCCGACTGGTCACGGACCCGGTGTTTATTCTTGCTATCACGATTTATGCGTTGGCGACGTTCGCATGGGTGTTCGTGTTACGCTCGGTTCCATTGTCGTTTGCTTATTCGTTCATGGCGTTGACCTTTGTGATCGTGCCAATTCTATCTGCCTTGCTTCTTGGTGAAGTATTAACGATCCGTAACTTTATCGGGGCCGCATTGATTATTGGTGGCTTGATGGTCGTTACCACCGGTGGGTAGCCACAGTTTTACTTGTTACAACTTGTTCTTATTAGCTTTAGTTCTTATCTGACTTTTCAATTACCGATGATCCGAGGGACACAATATGGCACGCGCTAAAAATGAAAAAGTTGAAGACGATCGGGAGAAATCCAAAGCTATTAGTCCTCTTCGAGGGCTGTTTCCGTTCTTAGCCCCATATAAAGGCCTCATGATTGCGGCAGCAATTGCGCTCGTGTTTACCGCCTCGGTTTCGTTGGCGTTGCCACGGGTGGTGCGTGAAGTTGTCGACGGGTTCACGCTGGAAGCGGTTAAGCAGTTGGACGGATATTTTGCGGCGATCATCATTGTGATGGGCGCGATGGCGATTGGAACGGGGTTGAGATTCTACTTCGTCACAAAGCTGGGCGAACGTGTAATCGCCGATGTTCGCATGGCGATTTACCAAAAAGTTATAAGCCTTTCCCCCGCGTTTTACGAAAAAATCCTGACGGGCGAAGTGTTGTCACGCCTTACGACAGACACAACGCTGATCCTGTCGGTTATCAGTTCGTCCGTTTCGGTAGCGTTGCGAAATGTGTTGATGATGGGCGGCGGCATTATTTTCATGTCGCTGACTTCGTTCAAAATGACTGGCTTGGGGTTGCTTATGGTGCCATTCGTGATCCTGCCGATCATGATGTTGGGCCGTAAGCTTCGGGTGCTTAGCCGTGAAAGTCAGGACCGTATCGCCGAAAGTTCTGGCGAAGCATCCGAGACGTTGCTGGCCGCGCAAACCGTGCAGGCCTACACCCACGAAGGGATCAGCCAAGACAGCTTTAATACGTTGACAGAACAAGCATTCGATGCGGCGCGCCGGCGTATTATTACGCGGGCTATTCTGACGATTTCGGTGATTTTCCTTGTGTTCACCGGCGTGGTTGGCGTGCTTTGGATGGGCGCGCGAGATGTGATCGCGGGCAATATGACGGCGGGGCAACTGGTACAGTTCCTGATCTATTCCGTCATGGTCGCGGGCGCGGTTGCGGCGCTGTCGGAAATCTGGGGCGAGCTGCAACGTGCCGCTGGTGCTACCGAGCGCCTGATCGAATTGTTAGAGGCCGAGGACATCATCAAAGATCCCGTGCTGCCTGTTCCAGCACCTGAACGGGTTACTGGCGACATCAAGTTCACAGATGTGACGTTCACCTATCCCGCCAGACCGGAAATTCATGCGCTCGCGAATATGAACCTGCATGTCAAACCGGGGGAAACGGTGGCCTTGGTTGGGCCGTCGGGTGCCGGTAAATCGACGATTTTCCAGCTTTTGATGCGGTTCTTTGATCCCGATACGGGCACGATTTCGGTCGATGATATGGGCATTGAAACCATGCTGCGCGAGGATATGCGAGGGGCATACGCGTTGGTTCCACAAGACCCGGTGATATTCGCGACTACGGCGATGGAGAACATCCGGTTTGGTCGCCCCGGAGCTACGGATGCCGAAGTCATCGAGGCTGCTAAAGCGGCCGCCGCGCACGAATTCCTTGAACGCTTGCCGAAGAAATACAATTCCTATGTAGGTGAACGCGGTGTGATGCTTTCTGGTGGTCAGAAGCAACGGATCGCAATTGCGCGGGCTATTTTGCGTGACGCTCCGATTTTGCTTCTGGACGAGGCGACCTCGGCGCTTGATGCGGAAAGCGAACGCGCAGTGCAGCTGGCGGTGGAGCGACTTTCGCAGAATCGTACTACCCTGATTATTGCGCACCGTCTTGCGACTGTTAAAAAGGCCGACCGAATTGTTGTATTCAACGAGGGCCGGATCGAGGCGGAAGGCACGCACGACGAGTTGGTCGCGCAAGGTGGTCTGTATGCGCGCTTGGCGAAGCTGCAGTTCACAGACGGCAACGTTACCTGACGTTAGGTTTCCCCTTGCTTACTAAGGGGAAACCGCACACTCTGTCGGTCAAATATTGTCAAAAATGACGGATTACATGACCGGGAGAAGAAAAATGCCTCATTACGCGACATTA
>JAGLUD010000457.1 GCA_023134935.1 Paracoccaceae bacterium
ACTTCGTCTACTGGAATATCTGACACGGGTATTGATTCAACCTCTACCATTTTTGGTTTTTTGGGGGCGGGTACGGGTGCGACATCGACCACCTGCGGCTCAATTTTTGGCGCGGGTTTCGGTGCAATCTCTTTCGCTACAGCTTTCGATGCAGCTTCCCGTTTTTCGAGTTTCTTCTTTTTAGCTTTCTTGTCTTTCTTGGATTTCTTCGGCTTCTTGGGTTTTTCAACCTCAACAGGCGCTTCGGCCACTAGCTTGCTTACTAGATCATCGTCGCTTTGCGCGTCGTCATCTTGGCTGTCCGCGGAAGTTCTACGACGGCTCGACTGGATGTTAACAAAATCCATTTCTTCGATGTCGTGCAGCTTTTTATCATCGCCCATGGCAATTCTCCTCGTGGTTTGACGCCTACAATGCGCCCGATTACTGGTTGCGGTGGTTTACTCCTTGCGACAGCGGAGTCAAGCATCCGAGTGGATTTATCGCTGCTTATGCGCGACGTACAGTAACCAAATTAAAATCGTAGGTATAATTATGTCGCCGATTAGCGGCCGACCTATATTGTTAATTGCAAAATTGCTTTCGATAATAGCGTCCTTGATGTGGACCAGCGCGGCACCATACCAAAAGATGGATTTTGCGATAACCAGACCGGTAATCAGGTGGTCGCGAATCCATATTGTCATCAGCGCGGCGACACCGAAACCCAGATGATAGAAGGCCAACTCGATCTGGAATGGGCTTCCGGTTGCCCAGCCAATTGAACGAGCTACGGAATCCGCTAATGCAGTGTGGCCGACAAAACCCCATATCCCGCCAAATCCGATGATAATTACCGTAAAATACCATAGAACCGTCGCGGCCTTATTCGCCCGTGTTTCGATATCGAATTCCGCGATGTGAATGGAGGCCGCAATCGGCACCAATAACAAGGAATAAATCAGACCTCCGGCAAATGGAATGAAGGATGCCAGCCACATAAATAAAAACGACTGTGGAATTGCGTAACCCAAAACCAGTTTTAACGAAACGGCTTTCGGATCCTTTTCTGCACGTCGTAGAACGCGGGCAAACGGGACGATTACGTCGATCACAGGTCTTAACTTTTTCAACATCAGAATTCCCCCGCTTTAAGCGGCACTTTGCGCTGCCCGCGCCAATCTGTCTAATAAATTAAATTTGAGCGCGTTTCAGTTGCAGCCCCCCGTTGCATGGGGCAATCTGCCCGAACCAAATTTTCTGAAGGACAGGTTTATGGAACCCTCGATATTAACCACGACCAGCGGGCGGCAGATTGCCTATCATCAAGTGGCCGGTACGCAGCCGGGGGTGGTTTTTCTTGGCGGTTTCAAATCCGACATGGAAGGAACCAAGGCTGTGCATCTGCAGGAATGGGCTAAAGCCAACGGGCGGGCATTCCTGCGGTTTGATTACAGCGGCCACGGGCAATCATCCGCTGATTTCGTGGACGGCTGCATCGGGGATTGGGCGCAGGATGCGATGGATGCGATCGGCACACTGACCGAAGGCCCACAGGTGCTCGTCGGTTCATCCATGGGGGGATGGATTTCGTTGTTGGTTTGCCGCGCGATGCCGTCAAAAGTTCACGGCTTGGTTGGCATTGCTGCCGCACCCGATTTCACCGAAGATTCCATGTGGGCGAATTTTGACGAGGCCCAACGCAAGGCAATCCTTGAAGACGGACAGTTGGGTTTACCATCCGAATATTCAGACGAGCCTTATATCATTACCAAAAAACTGATCGAAGACGGTCGCAACCAACTGGTGTTACGCTCCCCATTGCCTCTGCCCTTTCCTGTGCGTTTCTTGCAAGGAACGGAGGACGCAGACGTGGACCAATCCGTAGCCCTTCGGTTGCTTGATCATGTGTCAGGCGAAGATGTCCGCCTGACTTTGGTGAAAGGTGCAAACCACAGTTTCAGCACGCCGGAATGTCTAACGATGATTACGGACGCAATCGATCAGGTCAGCGTTTAGTCCAACGACCCGCTGATCGTGCCGGACAGGATGTGGTTGTTGCCGTCTGTTATACGGATAGTCGCACCGAATTCCTCTGCGCCCGGTCCGTAGAACCCACCTTCTAAGCCCGAAGCATTTGCAGATATTCAGATGCAAAACTGTAAATATCACCGGGCCAACGGGCGGATAGGTAATTGCCATCCCTTACCGTAAACCCCCGCGACATATGCTTGGGGTTGTCGCGCAGCACTGGCAGCGGGCCTTGGATGAAGTCCTCGCTTGATTGCAGGGTTGCCGTCACCTCGTCCTCGACCGTTTCGGGGTAGGTCAGGTAATACTTGCCCAAATTATACCGCGTCAGATTATACGCCAGCCGTTCTTGCCGCTTCAAAAGCGCGGTGGTTTTGCGCCCATATAACACAGATTTACCTGTGGCCGGATCAATCGAGCGACATGCGGCCACTACACCGTGGCAGATTGCGCCAACGGGTTTGTCTTGGGCGAAAAAGTCGACGATGGCGTTTTGCAAATCCCGCGATTCCAGATACGGGATCACCCCTTTGGAATGCCCACCGGGCAACAGAAGGCCGTCGAAATCTTCAACCTTGATTTCATCGTAACTTATCGGGGTTTTGAACACTGCGTCCTCCCGCATCTCGGCATAAGCTTCGCGCGCGGATTTATCGGCGATTAGAACAGGCTTCAGAAGGTAGAACTTGTTGCCATCCAGCATCCGTTTGTCGGCATACCCTGCCAAACCGGTATCCGTCGCAAACCGCACATCAACGCCCGCTTCAAGCAGGATTTTCCACGGCACGGCGACCTCTGTCGGGTCGAAATCCGTGGTGCTTGTTGCAATCAATACCTTCATGTCGCCCCCCTAAAGGATCAGGCCGATCACGATCATCGCCAACCCGATGGAGGACATGCCCATCGCGCCCATGTTCCACGCAACCAGACGGCGTAAACGTTTAGCGGCATCCTCGGCGTTATCACCTTCGCGTTTGATCGCCACCGCCATTTTGATGCAATAGCCAAGGCCGATCAGGCCGATCAGCGTAAATGCGCCACCAATATATATCAGAAAATCCATAAGACCCCTCCGTTTCAGTAAACTGCCTAAAACAGGGTGCGATTTTTCGCAAGGGGAGTCTTGTGGCCACGACGGCAGGCGGGTAGTGTCCGCGAAAATCATTTCAGCTAAACGAGGCCACCCATGGACGTAACCGACGAACAACAGCAGCCATCTTCCTATCGCGTAACAGCAGGCGAGCTTCGCGCGTTTGTGGAACGGTTCGAGCGTCTGGATGCCGAGAAAAAAGACCTTGCCGATCAGCAAAAAGAAGTGATGGCCGAAGCAAAATCGCGTGGCTATGACACCAAGGTTCTTCGCAAGATCGTGGCGCTTCGCAAGATGGACCCACAAGAAGCCAGCGAGATCGAGGCGGTTCTGGAGCTTTACAAAGAAGCTCTTGGAATGTGATTGAATAGGCGTGGATTTATCGACGCTTTCATA
>JAGLUD010000458.1 GCA_023134935.1 Paracoccaceae bacterium
GAAACTGCGCCGGACTGACCACTGAAATCGAGCACTGCGTACTCCACTGAGACTGTCTTTTGCAGTGCACTTGAAACGGTACGTGAGGCCAGTACTTTTAGAATAATAATACCGCTCGAAACCCGAATAGGGTCTGAAACCTGTCCCGACGACAATCCTGCTACCTTCGCAGAAATCGCGGCGGGCAGGCGTTCCGGGGCAAGCCAGCCGATTTGCCCACCATTTGCAGCCGTTTGTGATCGGCTGAAATTTTGAACCGCAGACTCGAAGCTGGCGCCATTGTTCAAGTCGCGGGCGAGTCTTTCGGCGAATGCGACTGTCGCTGCCTCGCCACGTTCGGCGAAGGGCAGGGCTATTTCGGCTAGCAAGATGGTTTGCTGCGTTACCGCAGCAGCAACGTTAATCGCGTTATCCATCTCGACACTCGTCGGGTCGGCGGCTTGACGGAAGCGGCGTTGCACCAGCTCGCGCCAGATTAGTTGTGCGGAGTAATAATCGTCGAACGCTTGGCGTGAAACACCACGAGCACGGGCTTTGGCCCACAAAGCATCGGTTGTTGTGTTTTGGGATGCGGCGATACCGGCTAGGCCGCGCGTTAGCGACGCTTCACTGATTGCCATACCGAATGTGCCCGCGGCACGGATTTTTAGACGGTCATCGATCAACTGGTCGATAGCGTCTTGTTGTATATTGCGGGATTGAGCACCCAAGGCGCGTAAAAGTTTGACGCGCTCGCTGATATCGAAATGCGTGATGATCGAGTCATTGACTGCATAGGCTGCAGAATAGGGGTTTGCCGCATGCGCAACCGGCGCCCATGCAAAGATTACTAACGTTAAAGTCAGCACCCAGTTCAAAAATTTACCCATTATTAACCTCATATACACTTAGTAGGCACATTGTGCGGCAGGCCAGTCATTGTTCGAGCTTCCACCAAATCCGGCTAGTTGAACCTTCAGGTTGATGTCCGTCGATGGCACCACGTTATTCGAAGATGTGAAGCGGCGCGAGAGGGAAAGCCCAATTTCTATGCATTCATTTCCATATGTCACCCCTAAGCCGGCGGAAACATCCTTATTTTCCAATAAATTCCGTTTCCAGTCGAAATCCAACGCCCAATTGTTGGCGATACGGTATTGGGCGTCGATCGTACCTTCTCCTCGCTCGTCCGACGCGAGCGCCAGCGTGTCAGCTGCGAGATAGACGAACGAGCCGTCTATGTCCCACTTGTCGAATGAGGTCGTGAATTGCGTCTCGCTGCGTTTGAATTCGAACTTTTCATCGAACAAGAACCGTCCGATCACATTGAAATTGGGGGCAAATTCGAAACTGACGGCCCCGAGGATGTCGGAACGCGCCCCGCCTAGTAGTGTATCCTCGCCAAATAAATCCGAGGGTTCTGAACGTATTACCAACCCTCCGGCTAGCCCAAGTGACCAACCGTCATTGTCATAAACCGTATAGGTGGCGCCGATGTTGGCGCGAAAGCCGGTTTCGGTCACATCACGGCCTGGGAACCGGTTCAGCTCGAATAAGTTGGTCTCGTCGAATTCGGCTTGCTGGCTGTCTTCGTTCGGGACAACGTCGTTGAAATTCGGGTCAGCCGTATAAAGAAGCTGCACGACCGGCTCGAATATATGGCGGGCGGATTTAGTCGTCTTGGAAAGCGGCCAGCGGACGTCAGCCCCGACCGAGGGGTGCACGCTAAGCAGCGGAATGCTAGGAAAATCGACGCTGTTCCAGACGCGGTAGATGTCCGCGTCAAGGTTAACGAAACCGGATGCCCGCAGGCCCAGTGGCAAGTCAATCGGAACACGGTAATCCGTGCCAACACCGATCCGCAAATAATCTTCGCCCACAGCGCGTGACAGGCCAACCGTATTGAGCTCGTAGCCGAATTTACCACCTAACAACGGGTCCGTGCGGTAACCGCGATAGCTGAATTCGGGGAACACAAATGGAATCGTGTCATTATCTTCATCGTCACGAAGGCTGTTTATTATCACGGCTGCTAGCGAGAAGTAGCTGCGGTTACGGTGCCGGCTGAACTTCACCTCGCT
>JAGLUD010000459.1 GCA_023134935.1 Paracoccaceae bacterium
TGTATTCGTCAACGGGCAGTGCATCGATTCCGAACACCTCGGCCAAACGGCCTTGGGCGGAGCGGCGCATCAACGTCATCTGCCACAAACGATCTTGGGCGTGGCTAAATCCAAGACCAAACATCACGTCTGCGTCGTCGGTGCCGAAAATATGTGGGATGGCGTGGGTGTCACGGACTATTTCAACAGACCCACTAAGCCCTCGAACCACGTGATCGGCGTTGTAATCAGGAATGGAGCGCGAAGCGAGATAATACGCGCCGCCGCCCACAAGCAATATCAAGGCGAAAGCGGTGGTAAATATCCACATCATCCATCGAAATATTGTTAACATTCGGTTTTTCCCTACAAGCCCTTGACCCTGCGTGGATAGCAGGCCACAAAAAACTTAACAACGTACTGTTAGTATTTATCGGAGGAAACATGGCTAAAATTTCGTTTTTGGGTCTAGGCGTAATGGGATATCCTATGGCCGGACATTTACAAGCTGCCGGTCACGATGTGACAGTTTACAATCGCACAACGGCCAAGGCTGAAAAGTGGGCGGCAGAGCATGGTGGCGCGTTTGCAGCGACTCCGGCAGAGGCCGCAAGTGGTGCCGAGGTAGTTTTCGCCTGCGTTGGCAACGATGATGATTTGCGTAGCATCACCACAGGCAAGGGCGGTGCATTCGGCGCGATGGCGGCTGGAACGGTGTTTGTTGATCACACAACCGCCTCGGCCGAAGTGGCGCGTGAACTACACGGTGTTGCGAAGACAGCGGGCTTTGATTTCATCGATGCGCCTGTGTCTGGCGGACAAGCCGGTGCCGAAAACGGTGTGCTAACCGTAATGTGCGGCGGCGATAAAGCCCCTTACGGGCGTGTTGAACCTCTTATCGATGCGTTTGCTAAATCCTGTTTGTTGATGGGGGAAAGCGGCGCTGGCCAGTTGACGAAAATGGTTAACCAGATTTGTATCGCTGGTTTGTTGCAAGGCCTGTCCGAGGGCATGCATTTCGCACAAAAGGCTGGCTTGGACGGCAAAGCGGTTGTTGATGTGATCTCCAAAGGTGCGGCTGGTAGCTGGCAAATGGAAAATCGTGGACACACCATGCTTGATGACGAGTTCGAGTTCGGTTTTGCCGTTGACTGGATGCGAAAAGATCTAGGGATTTGTCTGGGGGAGGCCAACAATAACGGGGCTTCTTTGCCTGTAACGGCGCAGATCGATCAGTTCTACAAGGATGTGCAGAACATGGGCGGAAATCGTTGGGATACGTCCAGCTTAGTGCGCCGACTGCGTAAGCTCGATAAATAAGAGCATTCGGGGTTAGCGGAATATCATGCCGACCCCGAACGCCACCAAGGCACAAATACCGCCGACTAGTACGGTTTCACCAACGCAGCGTATCATGGACTCGTTGGTGACTTTCCAGCGCAACAGGCCCAAACTGGTTAACGCGGCGAATGTGGCGGCTACGGACATGCGGAAGGTGGTTTGTGTCGGCTCGAATATAAAATAGGGGATTAGCGGCACCGCACCCCAGATCAGAAACGCGCCAAAGGTAAACAATCCGTTCATGGCGGCTGAGCTGGACGATGGGTTAGGCATTCCTAAATCATATTGCATCATGAAGTCGGCCATGAAGTCTGGATTGCGCAGCATTACATCCGTTAACTGCTCTGCATCCTGATCGCTAACGCCGCGTTCGGCCAGATTTGACATCATCGCTACTCGCCCGTCATTGGGGTTGCTTTCAATTGCGGAAATCTCGTTTTTGTGCGTGGCATTATAGACGTCTTGCTGTGATCTGGCAGACAAGAATTCGCCCAACCCCATCGCCGTCGCATCGGCCAACAGGTTCGCAATGCCGAAAAGCAACACCGCTACGGCTCCGATTTGCGCGGCCCCATCGGCACCTGCACCAGCGAATCCTGCTACAATGGCGAAGG
>JAGLUD010000046.1 GCA_023134935.1 Paracoccaceae bacterium
TGCCTTCGGGCATAACCAGATGTGATAGGGAGCTCTCAAGGTCTTCGCGACGAATGTTTACGTCTTTAACTTTTTGGCGCTCAGTTTGTTTCCAGAAATCGGCCAGCGGTACAGGTAGCGATCCGTAATATTCGGACTGTTGAAGCGCATCAAGCGCCCGTGCGCGACCTGAATCCGTTAACTGATATCGCATCGATGCAGTTGTGGATGCCCCTCTCGCACCGAGTGTTTCGATCAACCCGCTCGCACGAATTTCGTCGATCAGTTCTTGTGCGATCGGTACGGAAACTGACAATGACTCGGCTATGTCGATGACGTCACTAAGGTTTCGACGGAAAATTGTTTTTAACAGGATCCCGGTCATGAGGGTCAGCTCAAGACCAATCTCGGACAGTTTCAACGGAACAGGGGGTTTGAAACCCTCGTGTTTATGTCCATCCATGATGTTTCTCCTTCGTAACCGAAAATCGTATCAAACTGATTTTAACGCGTAATATAGCGTTTACGCAATGCAGAGCTGAAAAAAATAAAGTGTATACTACCGCGACATTGGGGCGGAAATTAGAGTTCCACGAATTGCGGCTACGCTTTATTTGACCTTCGTCGGGTTAAATAAGACCAACGACGGTAAGTTGATAGAATATTAGTGCGCCACTCATCCCTAAGCCGAGCGGAAAATTCTTCACTTTCGACGTCTTTTCGACCCGCCATGATTCCCAATTGTCAGTGATAGGGTTCATGAAGCCAAGCTTGCCAATTATCTTGTGCAGTATGACACCAAGTAGAGCAAACATGGACAACTCAAGCAGGAAAGACGCGATGTGGGAATGGTTGATAAACAGCGCCATAGCGGCGGCAAATTTGGCGTCTCCGCCACCTATTCCGCCAAGAGAAAACAGGGTGAAGCCGATTGCCAATACTATAAATCCACCCAGTAGACGCCATAGGAACACGTCAAACGGCAGTAGGATCGCGCCGGAAATAATAAAGGCACCCGTCATTAATAATACCAAAATGTTAGGTATTTTCATGAACTTAAGGTCACTCCATGCTGACCAAAGCGCAAACGGGGTGGCAACGGCGAGGAAGATGTAATTTGTATAACTGATGTCGAGGTTCATAGCGATGCCAACAGAGCTACGGCAGGTTGGAAGTGCTGCGGGTGAACGTCGATAGCATCGGCTAAAAGCCCGCGTGCAATGTCTATATCGCCGTTACGGATAGCCTCGCGGGCGAGATTATACAGCAGAATTGCGCGTTCTTTGTCATTCATTGGAATGACTGGCAGGCGGTAAACTCCTTGCTTTCCAAGTGTAATCACAAGGTTGTTCTTGGCGGTGAACATCTTGGAATCCGAAGAAATCGCTTGCTTGAAAAGTTTTTCGGCAGCCGAATATTGGCCGCGTTCGAGCTTTGAAATGCCCCAGTTGTTCAGTACTTGCGCCGGGCGGGTCGTTAGCCCTCGTGCGATGTCATAGAAATTGTCAGCCTTTTCCCATTCTTTATTATGGTCAGCAACGAGGGCTTCAAGGAAATACCGCTCAAACGATTCAACCGTTGGCGGGATGGCGTTAAGTTGCACGCGTGCTTCGTCCCACGCGCCGTTGCGAACCAGTGCGTCGGCATAGTTGAGGCGGTCTTTGCTGTCAGCATGCCCGTCTTCAATCAGCTGTTCGTAAATAAGCGCGGCTTCGGCGTATTGTTTGTTCTGTACCAGTGCCTGTGCATATCCCTTTTTCAGGTCAACGCGCCCGGGATCCGCGGCCAGTGAATCGCGAAAAAATGCAACGGCTTCAGCCGGATTGGCGAGGTTTAGCATGATGTCGCTTAGGCCGGTCGCGTCTATAACGTTAACGGAGCCAAGATCCGCATTTTTCTCAGCATCGGTCATTTCTGTACAACCGGCAAGCGTAATACTTAGGGCGAATCCTGCACCTAGTGTTCGTAAAATTGTAAGGCTCATCTTCTCGCCCCTTTTTATTTGTTTCCTAATAAAAGATAGCTGCCGTTTCCGTATCGGACCAGTGAAAAGTCGTAATCTCGCGCGAATTCCGCCGATTGTTCGTCAATAAGGCGGTTTGCGAGGATCAGGTTCTGACGGATCAGCTCCGAGTTGCCATTATCGACGCCAAAAGCAACGCGGAAAGCTTGTCGTGCCTGTTGGTAATCGCCAAGATTGATCAGAACGACACCAAAATTGTTCCATGCAGACGCGGATTTGGAATATTGGTCAACGGCTTTTTCAAGCAACGTGCGGGCCTGTTGCAAGCGCCCCAAGCGCAAATTGGCGGAACCCATGCCGCTTAGAACTTCGGCGTTAACACCGGTTTCGGACGCTGCGCGTTGGTACGCGGATAAAGCAAGTTCGAATTCTTCGGCTTCCATTAGACGGTGGCCAACCGTAATGCCATCAACGCTTTGTGTGCGCTGTGTTCCAAGCGGAACGGGCGGGCCAGAGCGATCATCCGGCGTTAATGCAAAGTTGGTCGACTGGCATGCGCCCAGCGTTACAAGAATAAAAACTGTAACGGCCAGACGAAAAATTAGAAGTCACCCCCACCGAGGAGATTTACGTAGATGTCGTAGATCGAAGGGCCAACCATAATGATCAGCAGTGGTGGAACCGTGAACAACATCGTTCCGATGGTTAGTTTTGTAGGCAGAACGTTGGCTTTCTCTTCGGCGCGTAGTACGCGCTTGTCGCGCATTTCGTCGGCATAAACACGAAGCGCGTCCGAGATGGATGTACCGAAGTTGGCGGATTGTACGAGCACGGTCACAAACGAACTAATATCGTTAACACCGCAGCGTTCAGCCATATCACGCAGCACTTGCACACGATCTTTACCGGCGCGCATTTCGTTAGCAACAACTTCAAATTCTTCGGCTAATGTTGGGGAGGAGACTTTCATTTCCGTTGCCACGCGCAAAATCGCCTGGTCGAGGGATTGCCCGGCTTCAACACAGACAAGCATCAAATCGAGAGAATCGGGAAAGCCGTTGGTCACGTCCTCTTGGCGTTGTTGAAGACGTCGTTCGACCCAGTAAGAGGGCAGCATATAACCGGCCCCACCGGGGATCAGAATTGTCATCAACATGCTGGACATGGTCGGTTCGCCCGGCTGTATCATAACATAGAGAACACCGACGGCTAGGAAACCAACACCCATCATCATCTTGGCAAAGTTCATAGTCTGAACTGCAGAAGGGGAGCGATATCCGGCCTGAATTAGCTTGAGGCGAGCCGCTGATAGCTCATCTTCACCTTGTGGCTCAAGATACTCGGAAAACTTATCAAGCATCTCTCCTTTCCCAGCATCAAACCGAAGTTTGCTGGATTGATCGGGGCCACCCGCAGTAGCCGCGGCCGAACCGCGTCGCGACGGTAGGCGTGAGAACTGATCAACCTCTTTCTTGAACAGAACGGGGAGGGCTACGAGAATAAAAAATATCCCGAAATATCCGATCACGAAGAAAGGCGCGCTCGGGCCAATCATGGCGCTCAAGAATTCCCAAATCTGCAAAATTATTTCCATAGCGTGCCCCCACAGACATCTAAACTTTAATATCGACCATGATTTTCATGAATATGACATTCACGAGCAAAAACATGCCAACCACGAGCGCCGCAGGCACGAATACTGGCGTTGACATAACACCGTCGTAATATCCGGGTTGCGAAACGTTAATCATTACAAGTGCCAAAATCGGGAAGATCGACAGGAACCAACCAGACCATTTCGCCTCGGCGGTGATCGCGTCGACGCGTCGGAATAGTTTGAATCGTGACCGAATAACCTTCGCTAAGCCCGCAAGAATCTCGGCGAGATTGCCACCGGCTTGGCTTTGAATTTTCACAGCAACCGCAAGGAAACGCAAATCCTGAAGGTCAATACGTTCCGCCATTTTGTCCAGCGATTCAGTAATATCCATCCCATAGGTGGATTCATCCGCAAGAACACCGAATTCCGTCCCGAGCGGGTCTGGCATTTCCGACGCCACAGCTGCAATTGCGCTGGAAAAAGGGTGACCAACTTTGAGTGACCGCACGATCAATTCAACAGCATCAGGTAGTTGTTCCTGAAACAAATCTAGACGTTTCTTCGCTTTGTTACGAAGCCACGTGTAAACCGCGCCGTAGCCCATAACGATAGAAATACCGATTCGAAGCTGCAAGCCGGTGCCGGTGAAAATCGTTAGTCCAACGAATGCCATAATACCTACGAAAATCATCACCCCAATTAAGGCCAAAGGCGTGAATGCTATGTTTGCCTGCGCCGCTTTCTCGGATAAAGGCGCAATCAGCGGCAGACTCTTTGCGTCACGGTGTTGTTCGCGTTCTTTGCGCAAGTTTTCCATGACTTCTTCAGGGTTCTCGCCGGATTGCAGCATTTGCAGACGCCGGTTAACCTTGGATTCAAGGCGAACTGACTTCCCGAAGAAGGCCAAATAGATGCCTTCGATCATGAAAAACACGCCAACGAAGATCAAGGCGTAAATAAGTGGTTGTAAACTCATTGCATTTACCCCTTTTTACAAATTAGCGTCAGTATAAATACTGCTTGGCAAATCATAGCCCCATTGGCGGAAACGCTCTGTGAAGTGCGAGCGAAGACCGCCGGATACGAATTTACCCTCGATTTTGCCATCGTCATCCATGCCGGTACGTTGGAACTTGAAAATCTCCTGCATGGAAATGATTTCGCCCTCCATCCCGGTGATCTCGGTTATGGAAACCATACGACGCGAGCCATCGGGCAGGCGGCTGATCTGTACCATCAGATCAACAGCAGATGAAATCTGTGCGCGACTGGCAATCAGTGGCAACTCCACCCCAGTCATGGCGATCATGTTTTCCAGACGGGAAACGGCATCACGCGCGGAGTTGGCGTGAATTGTTGTCATCGAACCATCGTGGCCTGTGTTCATCGCCTGCAACATGTCGATAACCTCGTCGCCACGTGTCTCGCCGACGATAATACGGTCGGGGCGCATACGAAGGGCGTTTCGAAGCAAGTCACGTTGGCTTACCTCGCCGTTACCCTCAACATTGGGTGGACGGCTTTCCATCCGGCCGATGTGCACCTGTTGAAGTTGTAGCTCGGCGGTGTCTTCGATTGTTACGATGCGTTCTTCGTCGCCAATAAAGCCGGAAAGGGCGTTCAAGGTCGTCGTTTTACCAGAACCCGTACCGCCCGAAACGATGATATTAAGGCGTGTGGCAACGGCAGCTTGAAGATAAGTCGCCATGGCTTCGGTGAAGGCACCGAACTTGATCAACTGATCTACCGACAGCTTTTCTTTGGTAAATTTACGAATGGAAACAAGTGATCCGTCAACCGCACAGGGTGGAACCATCGCATTGAAGCGCGAACCGTCGGCAAGACGCGCATCCACGTAAGGCGAGCTTTCATCGACGCGACGGCCAACGGCCGAAACGATTTTGTCGATGATCCGCATCAAGTGCTTCTCATCCTTGAATTTAACGGTGGTTAATTCCAGAATACCGGCGCGCTCTACAAAAATCTGTTGGCTGCCATTGATAAGAATATCGTTGACCGTGTCGTCGCGCAGCAAAACTTCGATAGGGCCAAGTCCAATGACTTCGTCCAAAAGGTCAATGTTAAGCTGCTTTTGATCAGTTGTATTAAGCACGATGTCCATGTCGCGCAGACCTTCGCGTGCAATTAGGGCAATCTCATGCTTCAAATCTTCTTCAGATGCCTTGTCAAGCGCTGCTAGGTTCAGGCTTTCAAGCAACCGCTTGTGCAAATTCATTCGAATTTCAAGCAAACGGTCCATCCGCTTGACTTCTTTGGCGTCAATTTCGATCGATTTAGGCGGAGCCGGCTTGGTTTTCTTGCTTTTGGACTTCTTTTCCGGTGCCGGTGCCGGAGCTGGAGCCGCTGACGTAGGTGCGGGATTCGCCGCTGGGGCGGATTTAGAAGACGAAACCAGCGATGGCGCCGCAGCGGGTGCTCCGTTGGACGAGTCTTGTTTGTTAAACCGTTTGAACATCTGTAGCTCCTTAGGCTATTGCAGCCTTCTGTTCTTCTGCCATCGAGATCAAGGAGGCAGCAACTTTGCGAATTTCTTTACGCAACGGATTTTTCGGCGCAGCATCAGCGAGCGGACGCCCCTGATCGTTTGCAGCCAAAACCTGTTTGCCGCCATCCGGCAACAGGATGTTGATATCGATCCCCAGGCTTTCCGAGAAACGTTTTGCGCGGGCCTTGCCATTCAAATCGGTGAATGCAGGTGCTTTATTCAGAACGAAATGCAGTTTATCTTCAGGCAGTTCTTCAGATTTAAGAACTCGTAAGAAACGCATCATATTTTGAGCAGAACGCATGTCCAGCTCCATTACCGCGAAGTATGTTTCTGCCACCTGCAGTACGTTCGCAGACCAATCCACCAAAGTCGTCGGCATATCAACGATCACGAAGTCATAAGACTCGCGTGCGTAGGATAGTAGATTTTCGATGTCATTTCCACCGATGATATCAAGTGGGAAAATTTCGGGGGGTGCCGTCAAAACCGCCATACGCGATTTGAACGATGTCAGGCTTTCCGCGAACATGTCAGCATCGAGATTATCGATGTGTGTAAGCATTTCCGAAACCGCATCGCGAAATCCTAGATCCAGGTAAGTGGAAACCGAGCCAGCCTGAAAGTTCAGATCTAAGATGCAAACCTTTACAGAAGACTTTTTGTCCAACGTGGCCATTTCCCACGCCAGGTTGACTGCGAAGGTCGACGCTCCAACGCCTCCGGCCACACCGTAGATCGGAAGGACCACGCCGCGACGCCGCTTTTTGGTTTTCTCTTGTTTGGTTTCGACTTCAATCGCGTCAGCCCGTAGCCGCGCGAGTGCATCACCGAAAGCGTCTTTCGGTGGGGGGCAGGGGACGAAATCGTCAGCGCCTTGCCGCATAACCTGATGTAAACTTGTCGGGGAAATATCACTGGCAACCAGAATGACCTTCAGCCTACGCGCCTTCACAGCTTTGATAAAGCTGGTTACTACGTTGAGGTTATCTTCGTCATTTTTATCAACACAAACGAATACGACTTCGAGATTGTCGAGCGAGCCACGCTCTAGCGACTCCATAGCCTCCTTATAGGAGCCCACAGCCCAATTCTTGGAGAAATGTTCGGATAGCTCACCTGCAAGTTCAGGAAACTTTTTGATGTCACGTGTAGCGGCAAATGCCTCGATCACACGTTCTTTTAGTTTTAGTAGTGCCATAAAGTGCCCCCAGACTACCTTTAGAAGTGATACTGGTTATAAAGAATCAATTAATCGTCAATCCCTACTACACAAATGTGTCAAAATCATAACGCAACTATACCAATAATAACATCCCGTACAGCGCAGAAATATCTACACTTTTGCACATTGCGAGGATTTCCGCCTAGTCCTAAAAAAAGGCCCCGAATACTCGGAGCCTTCTGTAGAAAGAGGCGTTCTCGTAGGCGCTATTAGCCACCAACGTAACCACTATAAACTCTGACCGCGACCTTGCCGTCAAAATCATCGCCGATGTAGCCTTTAACGAAGCCGGAAACTGCGGTGACCGTACGACGGTTCAGGCGTTCACGATCTTGAGTTTTGATCAACGGCTCAGATTCACCTTTTGATACAACTGCAATCAGGTTCTTACGCGGAACCCCTTGCGAGACAAGATAGTTAACGGCTGCTTGCGCACGACGTTGGCCCAAGCTGTTGTTATAGCCGTTGGAACCAACCAGATCCGTGTGCCCGTAGACTGTGAAGCGTACGTGCGGGAAGCCTTTCATCCAAGCAGCTTGACCACGTAGGATCGTTTTCGATTCAGCGTCCAGAACGGAACGGTTAAACTCGAAGTTGATCATAGTAGGGGTCGCACGGCGGAATTGCTCGTCCAGGTTTTGCAGTGCAGCACCCGGTTCCAAGTATGCCGTTTGGGCAAACTGGTTGCTAGTTGCAGCATCTGCAAATGTGCCCTCGTTCAACATGGACCCTGCTGGGTCAAAACACCCGGCAGTCAGAAGAACAGAAGCAGCGGCGGTTATTTTAAGTGTGTTTTTCATTTGCCTTACTCCAACACATAGCCATAGGAACCTTGGACACCCTGAGAACCAGAGCCACCAAGG
>JAGLUD010000460.1 GCA_023134935.1 Paracoccaceae bacterium
TTATGTTAGCATAAGCTAATTTACATTCCTTGATTTGTGTCAAAACTAGATGGCGGAAACACCCAAGATAACAACACCGGTGGCAACGACAATCGAAGCTGCTAGGCGCAGTTTCCAAGGGCGCTCGCCCAGCCAAAGCATACCGATGAGGGCGGCGAAAACAACAGACGTTTCGCGCAACGTCGAGACCATTCCAAGCGGCGCGATTGCTTTGACATAGATCACGAGGCCATATGCGGTTGTGGACACAAGCCCACCGAAAAGACCCAGCAGCAGCGTTTTGCGGGACAACGTCAGCATGCCTTTGCCAACGCGGGCGATGATGAAGGTGGCGGTAAAGACCTCGGCGATGAATAGCCAGCCGACGTAGCCAAGGGATGTTTGGGCGGCGCGCACACCCATGCCGTCAACCAGCGAATAAGCCGCGATCATGGCGCCTGTCGCCAGTGCGGTAAGGACAACGACGGGCGGGGTTGCGCCGCGAAATACGTCGCCAGCCATCATGAATATACCGGTGGAGGCCAGCAATACGCCGGCCCATGCGGCTGGTGGCAACGTCTCGCCCGCGAACACCTGTGCACCGAGCGCGACGAGGACGGGGGACATGCCGCGCGCGATTGGGTAGACGTGTGACAGGTCGCCAAGCCGATAGGAGTGGTAGAGCAGGAAGTAATACGCGAAGTGGATGACTGTCGACCCGACGATGAACGGCCAGCTCTCGACCGCAGGGATCGGGTGCAGAACTGAAAGGATGATGCCGAGGATTACGTGGCCAACCGAAATCAGCCCAAGGATTGCCAATCGATCATCAGCAGCTTTGACGAATGCGTTCCACAGCGCATGCAATAGCGCTGCAAAAAGAACGATGGATATTGTCGAAAGGGTCATTCAAGCGGCCCCTTCGATATCAGCTCCATGGCAACGAAAAGGTTTTGACGTTGGTGAAGCTTTTCATCGCCTCGATAACGCCTTCCTTATACCCGTTTCCGCTGTCTTTGATGCCACCAAAGGGCGACATCTCAATCCGGTAACCGGGGACTTCCCAGATATTCACGGTGCCCACTACAAGGTTCTTGATATAAGCCTGCATCCGCCCGAAATCGTTGGTACATACGCCGGACGACAGGCCGAAAGCGGTGGAGTTAGAGATTTTCATAACTTCCGCATCATTGTCAGGGACACGAACAATCGGGATGATCGGTCCGAAGGTTTCTTCCATTACTAACTCGCTTTCGTGAGGAACGTAATCCACTACGATTGGCGGCAACAATGCGCCTTGGCGACCGGGGTTATACAGAATTTTCGCGCCTTGTTCTTCGGCCATATACGCGCGTTTCTCAAACGTTTCGGCAGCTTGCGCGTGGATAACCGTTCCAAGATCGGTTGAAGGATCCATCGGGTCACCGAACGTCAACTTTTTGGCGCGCTCAAGAACCAGTTCAACGAACTTGTCCGCCACACTTTCCTGACACAAAATTCGCTTCACAGCAGTGCAGCGTTGGCCCGAATTTTTCGTCGCCCCCGCAACAGCCAAATCGGCGGCTTTGGCGAGGTCATCGTCGGACAGGTCGTTACAGATAATCAGCGGATCATTCCCACCAAGTTCAAGAACCTGCCGTTTATAGACCGCTTTGGCTGCAATCATTTTGCCGACCGGAACGCCGCCAGTGAAAGTCACCAATTCGATGTGTTCGTTAGTAACCATCTCGTTGCCAATGTCCTGCGGCCAACCAGTCACAACCGAAAGCATCTCGGGCGGCAGACCTGCCTCATAGAGCGCATCGGCTAGCCAGATTGCAGTCAGGGGGGTCAGTTCGGTTGGCTTGACGACGATACAGTTATTCGTCGCAATGGCGGGCGCAATCTTGTGCGAAACCATGTTCAACGGATGGTTAAACGGTGTGATCGCAGAGATTACCCGCAACGGTTCGCGGGTCGTGAAAATTTTCCGCTGCTTGCCATGTGGCGTCAAATCACACGAAAAAATCTCGCCGTCGTCGTGGATGCACATCTGCCCTGCCAGCGTATACACATCGTACGCACGACCACATTCGTAAAGCGCATCGCTGATGGATATACCCAGCTCGGCGGTAATAATCGGTGCGAGCTCTTCTTTGCGGTCATTGATGATGTTAGCCACGTTCAGCAAGATTTTCTGACGTTCGTAGCGCGTTAACGTTGGCTTATAGTTCGCCGCAATCTCAAACGCTTCGCGCGCGTGTTCGGCAGTGCCCGCAGGCACCGATCCGATCACTTCGTCGGTATAAGGATACCGCACTTCAACGCGTTCGACTGTATCAACTTTGCGACCTGCAATGCGCATGGATTCGTGGCGCATTTCAATAGGGGCTTTGCTCATTTTCGTGACTCCGATCAAAGGGCTGCCGCGGTTGTTGCATAGAAGAAAGCATCGAAATTACGTAATTCCGGTGCATCACCCAAATCAATAACGCGATTTACAATGAAAGGCACGCGTTGCTCGTGCAGACCACCGTGGGAGCGCAAAGGCTCATTCAGTGCCGCCAAATCATGACGATGTTCGGATGTGCCGATGGTGATGTTCT
>JAGLUD010000461.1 GCA_023134935.1 Paracoccaceae bacterium
TCCGCCGCGCGAAGCAACGAGCCGCCATTGTTAACCGTCAAGCGGCCAGCGGCGCGAACTTGGCGTGCCTCGCCGCTGGGGGCGACTATGTTCCACGTGTTTCCGGTCGATAAGTTGGAATAATGCAGCAGGTTGTGGCTGGCCAGATCATCGATCGTTTCCGGCGTGCCGTTGGCATCCAGATACGCTTGCGAGGCGACGAATTTCGTAGTGGTCTCTGACAGTTTGCGCGCCCGCATACTGCTATCAACCAAATCACCGATACGGACAGCAACGTCGAACCCTTCGGCGATTATCTCGACGTAGGTATCGTCCAGCGTCATGTTCACCGATACGTCCGGGTACTTTTGCAAGAACGCACTGACGGCGCGGGACAGCTGGTTGTTACCCAGATCGACAGGCGCGGAAATGCGCAAGGCCCCTTTCGGAGTGTCCTGCATCGCAGTGATCATTTCATCAGCTGCACGGGCATCCGCAAGGATGTTGATGGAGCGGTCATAGTATGACAATCCAAGTTCCGTTGGTGATACGCGCCGTGTTGTGCGATTCAACAAGCGAACGCCAAGGCGGGCTTCCAGACCGGAAACGTGCTTGGATATTGCGGATTTTGAAATACCTAACTTGTTGGCAGCATTGGTGAATCCACCCTGCTCGACAACCGAAACAAATGCTTCCATTTCACTTAAACGATCCAATACAGCCCCCCAACTGTTTTCAATTTGGGAACTATATAAATGTGCTTAGCGAGTGGAGTCAAACGTCAAATGCGATATTTGGAATGCCTGCATCCTGTTAGAGGCAACTACGAAGTTGCGCCTCATACCGATTGGCCATGGCTTGCACCTCGTTTGCGACGCCAATTAACCATGGTTTGCTGCTATAAGTTCCCCGCGTAAAACCAGTGTGCCCCTCGTGATAGGCCAGATACTGGTTGAATGCATCGTTCTTGGCGATGCCGAGCCGACGGTTTGAGCGGTCCATATACCAGCCAATAAAGTCGGTCACGTCGCCGAAATCATCACGATCTGCGCGACGGTTACCGGTTTCGTCGCGGTACCAATCCCAAGTGCCGTCAAGAACCTGTCCATATCCGTAAGCGGTCGAAATTCGGCCATTTGGAATGATCCAAAGGAAGTATTTCTTCGAAGTTTTGGCGCGGCGCGTATAACTGGACTCTTTCCAGATCGTCGCCATTTGTACATGGATCGGCACACCCCAGGTTGCCTCGCTACGGCGCAAATCCTGCAACCAGCCGCGCTTTTGACTAAGCACGGAACACGCATCGGTTTGATTAACCGGAGGGCCGGAACTGCCCGCACAGGAGCCCAGCACGAATACCAAAAGAAGTGCGAAAATACGCATCTGTATGCCTCAATTTTACTGCTCGGATATTTTTATCCTTGTTGCAGGCAACAGAATCGTATTTTCAGGCGAAAAGCAAGAAAATCCTAAGGGATTTTGAATTCCTTGGCTTCCTTATTAGTCAACTGCTCGCCCTGTTTGCGCTTCAACAGGATTTCACGAGCACGGGCATATGTATCGTCCTGCCAGAAAATCATGCAGCCGTTGCAGCCCTTGCCGCAGCAACCTTCGGTGCCAATTCGATTGGTTTTGAAGCGGCGTTCATTCGGGTCTTCGCCGATGGACTTGGCCAGCGCATCACGGCGCTTCTCGTAATTCGCATCGTCGCGCTTGTCGGCGACTTCAAGGTTCTGCACCAGCTTGTCGAACTTCACGCGGTTCCACTGTTCCTCGTTTAACGCCTTTTCTTTGCGAAGCACGGTGAAGGCGGGGAAGCGGGATTTCAACGTATCAATGTCTTCATGGTCGAACAGTTCAAACGGGATGCGGATGGTGGTTTGCGTACCGCCATGCACCACATCCACGCGCTTGTCATTGGCGGCGTTTTCGAAATCGTAAAGGCGCAACAACATGGTTTCGCGATTGATAGGCGATACGAAATCGAGCACCTCGCCGGCCTCTAGCTTGTTCTTCACATCGACCAAGAAAGCATCGTCAGTGACTTCTTTAACCACACCCGCAAATTCCCACTGCGCCATGGAAGCCGTGTTCTCGTAATCATGTGCATAGTTGGAAAGCCGCCCATCGTGGAACGCCAGCGTATAGCCTCGGTTGCCAACGGACTCCAACTCACGCATGTACTTGCGGGGATCCCAATTTTCAGGATCATCGTAATAATCATCAATCGCCATGCGATATGCTCGCGCCACGACGGCAACATAGTACTCAGATTTCCCGCGGCCCTCGACCTTCAAGGAATCAACGCCAATCTTCAGATATTCGTCCAACTTTGGCATAATGCAAAGATCGCGCGAGTTCAGGATATACGACCCCCGCCCGTCTTCCTCAATCGGCATCAGCTCGCCAGGGCGACAGCCTTCTTCCAGCAGAAATTCGAACATGTCTTTGTTGTCTTCATTAATGTCCAAGGTCTCGATCGTGCCGTCCTTCAACCGCATCCGCACGTTGTAATTCCAACGACAGGAATTAGCGCAGTTGCCTTGGTTGGCCCCACGTTCCGCCATGAAATTAGACAGCAGACAGCGACCGGAATAGGTCATACACATCGCGCCATGCACGAAGGCTTCAAGCTG
>JAGLUD010000462.1 GCA_023134935.1 Paracoccaceae bacterium
TTTTGGTGGAAGTAGTGCGATATCAGCATGAAATCATGTGCGTGTTCGCCAATATAGCGGTCCCATCCGGCGTCGTTGCTGTCGTGGTTAATGGCGAAAATGGCGGCTTGGCCGTTCGGGCCACGGATCGGGATTGTATAACCTTGTCGCCCGACGCCGAAATCAACGGCTTCGTGGAAGAAATCACGGGTGCGTTTGGTGGACCAATCCAGTTGTTTCCAATCCAGCGGGTTGAATTGTTGCAACGCGCCGCGAACAACGGGGTCAATCAGCATGTAATTCTGTTCTTCGTAATGCTGCGCCCATTTGGGATCGTAGGTGGACGACACAAACGGTAGGCCGTTCAGGTTTGTCGCCAGATATGACATGTTCTTTACGTCATACGTGTCGCGCAGGATGTCTGCTAGCGAGGATAAATCGTCAACTGTATTGGTTGTGTCCAACCGTTCCAGAAATGTTTCCAGCTTTCGTGTCATTTACTTTTGCACCTATCACCCGCCCCTTACTACTGTCGCGGATTTCAACGGCGGCCACTAACATGACGTCGTCGAGGTGCTCTGCCAATTCCAACATGGCTTGCTTTGCTGCGAAGTTTCGCAGATCGGACAGAACATCTAGCATCCACTCGTTGGTCATAGCAATACTCGCTTAAGTTGTAAATGTATTTGTGCGTTAAACTTGACCGACAACGTAAAATGATACTACTCGCCAATTCACCCTCCCCAATTATGGGGAGGGTTATGAAGTTAAATAGTTGATAAATAACAGTTATATGCCTGACGTTACTTATTCGCCATTATCCAAATGGCGAATAGGTATTTTCCGGCAGAATCAAGCAGACCCGACTTCTATCGCGTCTTCCAGAGTGCGCAATCCCGTTGTAGGGGCGCTGACCAATACGGCCATGTTGCCGGGCTTGTGTTCGTTCCGAAGCATTTTCATGTGGGCTTCCGGAATGTCAGCCCATGGGAACACTTCGGACATGGATGGATCAAGGCGGCGCTCCAACATCAACTGATTGGCGGAGCTGGCCTGTTTAAGGTTCGCGAAGTGGCTGCCTTGGACGCGCTTCTGGTGCATCCACAGGTAACGAGCGTCCATGGTCAGATTGTAACCTGTTGTGCCCGCGCAGATGACGATCATGCCGCCCTTTTTGCACACGAAAACGGATGCGGGGAAGGTTGCCTCGCCGGGGTGTTCGAATACCATGTCGACGTTGTTGCCTTTGCCGGTGATGTCCCAGATGGCTTTGCCGAACTTGCGGACCTCGCCGAACCATTCCTTGTATTCAGGGGTGTTTACGATGGGCATCTGACCCCAACAGTTGAAGTCTTTGCGGTTGATGACGCCTTTGGCACCGAGGCCGAGAACGAATTCGCGTTTGTCTTCGTCCGAGATCACGCCGATGGCGTTGGCGCCTGCGGTGTTGATTAGCTGGATCGCGAAGGATCCCAGGCCGCCGGATGCGCCCCATACCAATACGTTTTGGCCGGGCTTTAGAGTGTGCGGGCGATGGCCGAATAGCATGCGGTAGGCTGTGGCGAGGGTTAGCGTGTAGCACGCGCTTTCTTCCCACGTTAGGTGTTGTGGGCGGCGCATTAGCTGTTGGGCTTGGACGCGCGTGAACTGTGCGAACGAACCGTCAGGGGTTTCGTACCCCCAGATCCGTTGGCTGGAGGAGAACATCGGATCGCCGCCGTTACATTCTTCGTCGTCGCCGTCGTCTT
>JAGLUD010000463.1 GCA_023134935.1 Paracoccaceae bacterium
GTAATAATCCGCAATTCGTCCACCGCCCCACCGAGGCGTTGCTGGTATTGCTGCGTAAACTCGGGGAACTGGGACATGCTAACGCCCAAGGCCACCGCGCCTACAATACCTGGCAGATTTGCCATTTCACCCCCGTTACTGGACGTCCGCGTAAATCTCGATGCACCGCTCAAGCGCCGCTTCTGGCGACACTTCAATCGTTTCACCTGTACGACGTGATGTTAGCTCCACCACACCATTTTTCAACCCACGAGGGCCAACAGTAATGCGCCAAGGACAACCAATCAGGTCCATTGATGCAAATTTTGCCCCTGCGCGTTCATCCCGATCATCATAAAGCGGGTCCAATCCAGCCTTAACCAAACCAGCATAAAGGCTTTCGCAAGCCGCATCCGCTGCCTCGTCACCTTGCCGTAGATTGACCAAGCCAACACGGAACGGTGCCACGCTTTCAGGCCATATAATCCCTTTGCCATCGTGGTTTGCTTCAATAAGCGCCCCGATCAAACGGCTAACGCCAATCCCGTGTGAACCCATTTCAACAGGCTTGCGTGAACCATCCGGCATCACGACTTCCGCGCCCATGGATTCCGAATACTTGGTGCCGAAATAGAAGATCTGACCAACCTCGATCCCGCGCGCGGACATCCGCCGATCTTCGGGAACATCGTTAAATTTCGCCTCGTCATGCGTTTCATCTGTACGTGCGTAAGGCGTTGTGAACTCGTCAAAGATACCCTGACACTGCGCGGCATCGTCAAAATCGACCTCGCGATCACCCAGTTCCATGTCCATAACTTGACTGTCATAGAACACTTCGCTCTCACCCGTTTCGGCCAACACCAAAAATTCATGGCTGTGATCGCCACCAATCGGCCCCGTGTCCGCTTTCATAGGAATGGCTTTCAGACCCATACGCTCGTACGTGCGAAGATAGCTGACGAGATGGCGGTTGTACGAATGCAACGCACCCGCTTCATCCACGTCAAAGCTATAGCCGTCTTTCATATAAAATTCGCGCCCACGCATCACGCCGAACCGAGGGCGAACTTCGTCACGGAACTTCCACTGGATGTGATAAAGCGTCTTTGGCAGCTCTTTATACGAGTTAACCGCGTTGCGGAAAATATCCGTAATCAGCTCCTCGTTCGTCGGCCCGTAAAGCATATCGCGGCCATGGCGATCCGTAATCCGCAACATTTCTTTCCCGTAATCATCGTAACGCCCGCTTTCCTTCCAAAGGTCCGCAGATTGCAACGTTGGCATCAGCATCGGAATGTGGCCCGCGCGCATTTGTTCCTCGTGAACGATCTGCTCAAGCCGCTGCAAAACCTTGAAGCCCATCGGTAACCACGAATAAATCCCCGCGCTAGACTGACGGATCATTCCCGCCCGAAGCATCAAGCGGTGACTGGCAATCGATGCCTCTGAAGGGGTGTCTTTCATGATCGGCAAAAAGTAGCGGGTCAGGCGCATGTGCGGCCTCCAATTGATTTGTTTCAAACGGGTGTAAGACAACCCTGCCAGCCTTGCAATGCCACGTGCGACCGTTTGGCATAAAATTGATTGCATCGACTCGGCTTTTCTGGTTTAACGTGCCTCGTTGTCATGACAGATGGTCGCTCCGCCTTAAGGGTGTGAAGACG
>JAGLUD010000464.1 GCA_023134935.1 Paracoccaceae bacterium
AATCAATCAACCCAGGGACGCTCACGCGGCCTATGCGGTCTTCGACATTGATTTCCATCTCGATGGGGGCAAATACCGGATCGTGAACCGTGGTCATGGTTGATGCAAATACCGAAAACATTGTGGCCATCGGTGTTGTGTCCTGGCCTGTCATGATTTTCAGTATCGCTTCTTTTTGTGCGTCAGTAGCCGCTTCATCAACGATCGCTTCGACGGATCCGTTGCCCTCGTGAATTGCGCCGGGCCAAGACAGGATAGCGATGGCTTTGACACCCGCCATGTCCGTATCGCCGAAATACCCTTCGGATACTATGAAACTGGCAATGCCTTGGCAGTCACCATGTGTTGGCAGCGCGTTAAATTGGCAAGGGCAGCCATAGGCGCAATTGCAATTAACGAATTCTTTCATTTTCAGTTCCCAGGGGGTCATAATCATTCTCCTTTTGGTTGGTTAAATTAGTCTCCGTTTATTTTGGTTGCAGTTGCTCGACTCACAACAGGTCAACCAGCATCTTTGCTGCGCGTGCAGCACCGTCAGATTCGACGGGTCGAAAGGTATTAGGGTTTGACAATTCTTCCACCATCGCCTGTGCGATGCTGTCAGGATTGCATTCATCGTAAATCATTTTGCGCCCGGCGTTGTAGCGGTCCAATCGCTGTGCCACATGGAAATTCTGCTCAAAGTGATTTTTGAGCGGGAAATACAAAAACGGTGTTCCTGCGGCAACCAATTCCATCGACGTGGTTAACCCGCCTTGCACCAAGGCTAGATCACAGGCTGCTAGATGATGGTCAAGGTTGGGCACAAAGGCGTGGGCCTCTACCCCGACAGGCAGGTCGAATGCGGCCGGGTCCAGACGGGGGCCCATGACAACAATCATCCGCAGTTCAGGGATCCTAGCCTTGGCAGCAGGATATGCCGCCAGAATTCGGCGGATCAGGTTACCACCGACCCCCGAGCCACCAACGGTTACGATACAGATCTTTTCGCCGTCCTGATATCCAAAGTTATGACGCAGTTCTTCGCGCGAGCCGAATTCATCAGGGTGTTGTCCAATAATATATCCCGAAAAATCATAATGTTGTGGCACCCAGTCACGCATTTCCGGCAGGTCTTTACCAAAACTGTGGGGGATAATATCAACCGGATTTCCGACAAAAATGGCTCGATCACGAACAGTGGGGTTATTTTCGACATGGCCGATCATTTCGGCGTTGTAGTCGGTTGTCAGAAAGGCTTCCCGCGCGCCATTCTCCGGGATTGGCACCCAACCAACAAAATCTGTAAACCAAGCTACTTGCGTTGTTTTCAATTCCGGATGCTCATGCCAGTAATGATCCACATCCCAAGCCTCGTCGGCGATCACCAGATCATAATCCTGCTGCTCTACCGTTTCTTGAAACACCATGAAATTCTTGACCAGAATTTCGTCCATGTTGCGGATCGCCATAAAGGCATTCAGATCATGTTCGCCAGATTGTTCCTCAAGATGGGCGCTCTCATTGGCCAGACGCACGCTGTCTGGATGCACCCGTTCATTATTGGCTTTTAGAAACCGGGTGACCGGGTCTTGCGCCAGCCAGTCGACCTGCATATCGGGGAAATGCTTGCGTAATTCACGGGTGATTGCAAGGTCACGTCGAGCATGGCCAAGCCCAATCGGTGAGGAAAGGTAGAGAACCTTTTTTGGGGCTCGTATTCGCTTCTTACTCATATCGGACACCTTTTCTTTTACATCATCTGGGTGCCAAGTACCCAAATTTTTGGCAAGGAAATCTCGCGTCATTGTGTTGATCTTAGGCGCTATGCGCGCGTGTGGATTGTGCCCCGCGTCCTTAATCAGTACCAACTCGCCACCGATAATCTCGGCTACAGCTTGCGAGGTCGTGATGGGGATCACCCTGTCATCTTCGCCATGGATCAGCAGTGCCGGGCATTTGATCTTGGCGTAGGCATCCTTATTCATTATCGGACCTTTGGTCCTGGGCCCAACCATCGACGCAATTAGGCTTTGCGGCGTGGTTTCAGCTGCCCACTCAACACAGTCTTCGATTTGTTTTGTTGAATGTGGTTCGGTAAACATCTCAGCCGAAAAGAATTCCGTAAAATCCGGGAAATCCATATCCCAATACTGCCGGTTGTATTTTTCCCAGCCCTGATGATTTTGAAATTTGCGAACGAAATTGCGCGGTGGCCGATGAACATGCGGCTTGGCCAGCGGTGAAACCGTGCCAATTGTGATAAAAGCTTCAACCCGAGCCGGATGATAGGCCGCAAGCGCCGCGCAAGTTAAACCAGCGCAGGAATGTCCAAACAACACCGTTTTTTCAACACCCAGTTCATCCATCACCGCCAACGTGTCATCCATGTAATTTCGAATGCCAAATTGTTCTTGGTCGATGCAGTGATCCGACCTGCCGTTGCCGCGCGGGTCTTGGGTAATACAGCGGAAATGATCACTGAAATAGGGGATTTGCGCCTTATAGCCACGTGAATAGGTCAGTGGCCAAAAGGGCGGGATGAAGAAAATCGTATGTTCTCCTTGCCCATAGGATTCATAATAAATACTAACGCCATCGCGGTCAATTTTTCCGGTGATTTCTGGCAAAACTGCTCGCATCACGCTTCCTCCAGTGAGTGCGGTCGCGCAAAATGCCTTGCCAAGAAATCACGCATCAACAGGTTAAACTTTACAGGATATCGGGCATGAGGCGCATGGCCTGCCTGATCAAATATATGCAATTCACATCCCGTTAGTTCGGCCACCTTTTTCGATGCGGCCAGTGGTGCAATTGGGTCAAGCCGCCCATGCACCACCAACATTGGGGAGGTAACCCGTTGGTAGGCTTCCTTATCCAGCGCGTATTGCCCGGCATAGGGGGCAGCCATCGAAGCTGCCAGAATTTCGCCTGTGGTCCCCTCTGACCAGAGGCACACATCTTCACGCTGTTTTGTCGAATGTGGTTCAACAAAAACTTGTTCAGAAAAGAACGCCGCAAAATCTTCTAGGTTGGATTGCCAGTAGTTTCGGTTGTACTTTTCCCAACCCTTAGGGCTTTCTTTAACGGCGCTGTTGTAAACGTCTTCGCTGTTATGCTCAAAACGTTGAACAAGCGGCGTATGGGTGCCAACGGTCACAACTGCTTTCACGCGGTCGCTATGGTAGGCTGCCAGAATTGCACAGGTTGGGCCACTTTGCGAATAGCCAAATACAATTGCGGATTTCGTGTTCGTTGCATCAAGGATCGCCAGTGCATCGGCAACATATTGCCCTTGGCCATACGCCTCTGGATTGGTTGGCCTGTCGGATTTTCCATTGCCGCGTGGATCCCATGTAATACAACGATATTGGTCACTGAAATACGGTATTTGGGCCTTGTAGCTGCGCGAATGCACAAACATCCATGTGGGGATAAACAGGATTGTCTCCGGTCCCTCCCCGTAGATTTCATAGTGCAGCTTGACCCCGTCTCGATCCACCACACCTTCATGATCCGGCAAAGCGGCACGCATTATGTACCCCCCGTATCTGCCTGAGTTTCAAGCAACCGAATCCCCTTGCCAAGACGGCGCAATGCACGGCGGACAGGTCTGAGTTCATCCTCGCATTCGAGCAGAATAAGCGCTTCCGCTCCGACAAAGAGCGAGCCAATCAATGCGGCTAAGTCTTCTGGTTCAAACGGCCCCAGTGATCCGTAAGTTTTGGCAAACTCTTCGGCCAGCTGGATATGCAGGTCGCGCCAAAGCGAAAAGCCGTCGCGCAATAAATTCCGAACATCCTCATTGGCATAGCCCACTGCCATTAACTCTTGCAGGACCCGCACATAACCTGATTCAATATCCGCATCCAGATAGTCACAGGCCACTTCCCACTTTGTCGAAAGCGAAATGTTTGGGTCAATAAACAGGTTACTTTGCCGCTCGATTAACTGGTCTGTCATATAGGTATAAAGCGCCAGAACGATGCCGTCTTTTGACCCAAAGTGATAACGAATCTGGCTCATCTGTGTATTGGCAGCCGTTGCAATAGCCCGTGTCGACAAGCCCGAAAACCCCTCAGCCAACAAGACCGTCTTTGCTGCCTCCAAAAGCGCTACTTTGGTCGTATTTGGTTGTGATGTTATCTGCTGTTCCATGTCGCCTCGTTCTCATGTGTTAAGTTCAAAATATAATTCATTCGAACGAATTAGTCAACGAGCGTAATCTACCGTGAAGAATAATGGCCTTGTGCTTTTGGGGATTTTGGGAAATTCAATCGGCTTGCCGTTCATGCAAGCGGACGCGATAGCTCTCAAACGAGAGCGGCTACAAAGCGCGACACACGATCATTACAACGGGTGTGGAGGTAGTTTGTTGTTGCTGGCGGCTCCATGACCCCGCCGATTGACACGTAAAACCAAGATATGTCACCTTGTCTGCTTTTAGGGGGGATAATGCCCACTGTTTATGTCGATGGCGAAAAACTGCATTTCTTTGAATCCGGAAATGGAACGCCCGTCATATTTGTGCACGGGAGTTGTGGAGGCGGTGGCCAATGGGGCGGCCTTTCCAGAGAACTAAGCGATAATTTTCGATGCATCAGCCTTGACCTGTTTGGCTCTGGGAAAAGTGAAACTTGGCCTCTCGAAAGAGAATGGACAAACCGAGACGATGAAAGGGCCATTAACGCAGTTCTTGATCATCTCGGTGTGCCTGCCCATCTTGTTGCCCATTCAGGAGGCGGCCATTTCTCATACCCATCCATAAAGAACAGGCGCGACCAAATACTCAGCCTCACGCTGTTTGAACCCGCCTATTTCCATATTCTTCGACAGGAGAGCAATCCTCTTTTCGCTGAACCTACAGCAATGGCAAACGATTACCGTGCGGCCATTGACGACAAAAATCTGGATCAAGCGATGGCAAGTTTTGTTGACGTTTGGGCCAAGAAAAAAGGGGTTTGGGCGAGTTTGCCAGATACAGTAAAAGACATGATGAAACTGGGCTCCAACCGGCTTTATCACGAGTGGGTGTCTCCTTGGTTTGAGGAACCTACGCGGCATGATCTGGCGGCATTGAATTTGCCGGTCCTTCTTTTTAAAGGCACCGAAACGCTACCGTCGATGCATCGTGTTTGTGAGATTATGCAGGATTCATTGCCGAATTGCCGTTATATTGAAATCGACGGAGCGGGGCATATGAGCCCCTTCACCCACGCCAAAGTAGCCTTGCCTGAGATGATCGAGTTTCTTTCGGCAATCAAAAAGTGAACTTCAAACTTAACGCCCCGATGTGAGTGGTCGGAGGGTTCACCATCAGTCGAGATCAACAATTCTTGAAACAAAAACGAAGTTCGGCTTTGTCCACTCTACCGTCGTTCCTGCCTTCAAAATGCTGCGCAGTGCACCAACGGCGGCTTTCTAAAAGCTGCAGTGTAGCACCATAGGTGCCCTTGAACGGCAGCTAAGGGCCTATTCTGTTGAAAAACTC
>JAGLUD010000465.1 GCA_023134935.1 Paracoccaceae bacterium
TGCTGGTCGGTGGCCAGTTTATGGAGCCATCCGGCCTGATCGTTATTGTTGCACCACTGGTGTTCCCGATTGCGATTGAACTGGGCGTGGACCCGATTCACCTTGGTATCATCATGGTGGTGAACATGGAGATAGGAATGATAACGCCGCCCGTGGGGTTGAATTTATTCGTTACCTCGGGGGTTGCGGGAATGCCGATGATGAGCGTCGTGAAAGCCGCACTGCCATGGTTGGCGATCTTGTTCGTGTTCCTGATTATGGTGACCTACATTCCGGTAATCTCGACGTTCTTGCCCACGTACTTCATGGGGCCTGAGATTATTACGAACTAAGGCACAAAAAATAGGGCGTTCGGGGAAACCCGCGCCTTGTTTGCTTTAATTCTCGGGAGGTTCTGCCGTTGAACCGGTTTTGACCTATCGGGGTGGACAGGTCGATATGTAGCGGAGCTATCGCGCTTTGTGGTCCAACACCAAGCTGGCGTCGCCAATTGCTAGTCTGACGACCCGTTGAACGGGTGGTCTGTTAGGAATTTGGTTACAATTTGCACAAGCGCGATACCCCAATGAACGTTTTAAGTTCTGCTCGGCAAATGTAGATATACAGATGATTGGTAAATTTTTGGTAAACGCCCCGCAATTAATGCGGGGCGTTTGATATCAATCGGTGCCGCGATAAGGCTCGACGTATTGCATCGCCATATCCCATGGGAAGAAAATCCATGTGTCTTGGCTTACCTCGGTGATGAAACTGTCGGTCATAGGCCGCCCCTCGGGTTTGGCGTAAACCGTTGCGATATGTGCCTTCGGGAACAGGTTACGGACAACTCTCAGGGTTTTGCCTGTATCAACCAGATCGTCGACAATAAGAACGCCGGTCCCATCGCCCATCAATTCCATGTCCGGCGATTTTAGCACAACCGCCTCGGACTGTTGTTGGTGGTCGTAGGATTTAATGCTGATGGTATCTACTGTGCGGATGTCCAGTTCGCGTGCGACGATCATCGCAGGGGCCAAGCCGCCACGTGTGATGGCAATAACGGCTTTCCACGCGCCATCATCAGGGCCTTTGCCATCCAGACGCCACGCAAGGGCGCGGCTGTCGCGGTGGATTTGATCCCAACTGATGTGGAAGCCTTTTTCGTGAGGAAGTCTATCGGTCATTATTTTCGTCCTGTTACTACGTCGATGTCAGGTGCGTCTTCGGCCTTCATGCCAACGACATGATAGCCCGCGTCCACGTGGTGATTCTCGCCTGTTACGCCGGATGATAGGTCAGACAGCAGATACATCGCCGATTTCCCAACCTCGGTCTGAGTTACGTTGCGTCGCAGCGGGGAGTTTAGCTCGTTCCATTTCATGATGTAGCGGAAATCGCCGATACCCGAGGCGGCCAATGTTTTGATCGGGCCAGCAGACAATGCGTTGACGCGGATGTTCTTAGGGCCAAGGTCCATCGCCATATATTTAACGGAGGCCTCTAAGCCTGCTTTGGCAACGCCCATGACGTTATAGTGCGGCATGACTTTTTCGGCACCGTAATATGTCAATGTCAGGCAAGACCCGCCATCCGGCATCATCTTTTCGGCGCGCTGCACAACGGCAGTGAACGAATAGATGGAGATGTTCATAGTCAGGTCGAAGTTTTTCGCTGTGGTGTCAACGTAACGACCGCGAAGCTCGTTCTTGTCGGAAAAGCCTATGGCGTGAACCAGAAAGTCCAGCTTGCCCCATTTTTCTTCCAATGTGG
>JAGLUD010000466.1 GCA_023134935.1 Paracoccaceae bacterium
CCGGTGGAATTGGTGGCGTACATCGGGGCGCGGAAGAAACTTTTGACATCTCGGCTGACCTTGAAGAACTGGCCAAAACGCCAGTAATTGTTGTTGGTGCGGGTGCGAAGGCAATCCTCGACCTACCTAAAACCCTCGAAATACTTGAAACGCGTGGCGTTCCAGTCGTGACCTATCAACAGGACGACTTTCCGGCTTTCTGGTCACGCTCATCGGGCCTACAATCCCCGTTACGTGCAGATACAGCCGAGGAAATCGCCGCCGCCTACAACATGCGCGAAACGCTTGATCTGGAAGGCGGGATGTTTGTCGCCAACCCGATACCCGCAATTGACGAGATCCCAAGCGCGGAAATGGCACCAGTTATCGAGCAAGCTATTACTGAAGCCACAGCACAAGGTGTTGCCGCAAAATCAGTGACTCCGTTCCTTTTGCAACGGATATTCGAGCTGACAAACGGGCGTTCGCTGGAATGCAATATCGCGTTGGTGAAAAGCAATGCACAGCTTGCCACGCGAATCGCAAAAGCACTTAAATCGTAAAGGGTTATTGTTCTTGTTAACGACATTCCTTAGATATCGTTAATATGAACGAGGGAACACATGGCGCGTAAAAATAAATTCACCAAAAGAATTACTCCGAAACCATCGCTGATGCAGCGGTTGCGGAGCAACTTTTTCACGGGCCTCATCATTGTCGCCCCTGTGGTGATTACGATTTACCTAATCTGGACGGTTGTGACGTTTATCGACGCACGTGTCGTGCCGCTTGTGCCGGCGACCTATAACCCGAGCACGTATCTGGGGCAGGATATCCCCGGTTTCGGTGTTGTGATCTTCTTGATTTCGACCGCAATCATTGGGTCATTAACAAAAGGTTTGTTTGGCCGCCAGATTATCCGCCTCTGGGAGGGTCTGATTGGTCGAACACCGGTCGTGCGATCCGTATACAGTGGGCTTAAACAAATTGTTGAGACCGCCCTAAGCCAATCTAACACCAACTTCCAAAATGCATGCATGATCGAATACCCTCGTAAAGGTATTTGGGCGATAGCGTTCATCTCGACTGCCTCCAAAGGGGAGGTGTTGCAAAAGACCGGCGAGAAAGAAATGATGTCTGTGTTTTTGCCAACAACACCAAACCCGACGTCGGGTTTCCTGTTGTTTGTGCCGCGTAAAGACGTGGTTATTCTGGGTATGACCGTTGAAGATGCAGCCAAGCTTGTGATTTCTGCTGGCTTGGTCGTACCACCTACCGAAGATGAAATAGCCGCCGGGGTTAAGCCCGTACTTACTAATAAATCATGACGCCATTAGCGGCGGCTGCCACGACGGGCTTTTTGACGTCCTTCGCCTTGATCCTTGCGATCGGCGCGCAGAATGCGTTCGTCTTGAAGCAAGGCATCATGCGAAGCCACGTCTTTTGGGTGTGTTTGACTTGCGCAGTCTCGGACGCATTACTTATCGCCGCCGGAGTCGCAGGGTTTGGACTAATCATTACGCAATTCCCCTCCTTACCCAGATTTATGAGCCTTGGCGGAGCTGCCTTCCTTATCATTTACGGCCTCACCCGTTTCGTTGCTGCCTTTAAAGGCAGTGAACAACCCGCCGTATCCAAAACACCTGCGGCTCTTGGTCCTACAATCCTTATCTGCCTCGCGCTGACATGGTTAAATCCACACGTCTATCTAGACACACTCGGACTAGTTGGGGCGGTTTCGACACAGTTTGCAGACCAGTCACAAAAGGTTGCGTTTGGCATCGGTGCGGTAACAGCTTCGTTCGTGTTTTTCTTCGCGTTGGGATACGGTGCCAGGTTCCTGGCGCCAATTATGCAGACAGCACGTACGTGGCAAACCCTCGACGTTCTGGTTGGATTACTCATGTGGTATTTGGCTTACGGTTTGCTAACCGCCTGATTCCGAATCGAATTTCGATGCGATTCGGATGCTGAGTAATGATTCGCATGAATTCTTATGCTTTTGGCTAATTATCGTGCGTGAACATTAGGAACTCATAATATATAAAGCTGTTTGCGCATGC
>JAGLUD010000467.1 GCA_023134935.1 Paracoccaceae bacterium
AGTGCGTTGACCTTGACGCGGAACTGACGAGGGGCCAATAGGGGCCATGACAAACCTTTCAAAAACAATCGACTCGCTTGGGCTGGATTACCGGCTGATTGGCGATTTGCCTGATGTGATTACCGGTATTTCTGTCGATAGTAGGCAGACCAAACCGGGGCATTTGTTTGCCGCGATGCCGGGCAGCAATGTGCACGGGGCGGAGTTCGTGAAATTCGCGGTTCGCATGGGGGCAGCGGCGGTTCTCACAGATCAGTCGGGGTATGAAATCACGCTGGCCGAGGGTGGTTATGATGTGCCGTTTTTGATTTCAGACGACCCGCGCATGGCGCTTTCCATGGCGGCAGCGGGGTGGTTTGAAGGGCAACCTGAAACGATTGTCGCGATCACTGGGACGAACGGGAAAACTTCGGTCGCCAATTTCACACGCCAAATTTGGGAAGAATTAGGGTATGCGGCCGTGAATTTCGGTACGGTTGGGGTCGAGGGCGCAGTTTCCGCCCCGCTTTCTCACACCACACCTGAACCTCTGACTTTGCATGCATTGCTTGCAGATTTGGCCGCGCAGGGCGTTACGCATGCCGCGATGGAGGCTTCGTCACACGGGTTAGAACAACGTCGTTTGGATGGCGTTCGATTGACTGCGGCGGGGTTCACCAACCTAAGCCGCGATCATTTGGATTATCACGACGGGTTTGAGGATTATTTTGACGCAAAGGCCGGACTTTTTCGGCGTGTACTGCCTGATGGCACGACGGCAGTGATTAACGTCGATGACGCTCGTGGTGCTGGTTTGGCGAAAGAGTTGAATAAGGTTTTGTCTGTCGGGCATGGCGACGCTGATATCTGCATCAAAGATACGCGGTATCGTGCGGATGGTCTGGACGTGCTGGTGTCCTTTGGTGGTGCCAGTCACATGGTGCCACTTGATCTGATCGGCGGCTTTCAGGCGGATAATGCGATGCTGGCGGCGGGTCTGGTAATTGCCTGTGGCGCAGATGCATCGGAAGTTTTTGCGGCTCTGCCCAAATTGCAGACGGTTCGTGGACGGATGGAGTTGGTCGCGACGCGAAGCAACGGTGCAATGGTCTTCGTCGATTTTGCACATACGCCTGATGCGCTGGAAACGGCATTACAGGCTATGCGTCCACACGTGATGGGGCGACTGTTGGTCGTATTTGGCGCTGGCGGCGATCGCGATAAAGGCAAGCGTCCGTTGATGGGCAAGGCTGCGGTGAAATTTGCCGACGTCGTCTATGTGACCGATGATAACCCACGCACGGAAGACCCAACCGAGATACGCGCGGCGATCATGGCGGCCTGTCCGAATGCCAACGAAATCGGTGACCGCGCCGAGGCGATTTTGACGGCGATTGACGCGTTGCAACCCGGTGATGCGCTGTTGATCGCTGGCAAAGGCCACGAAACCGGACAGATAGTCGGCACAGATGTTTTGGAATTCAACGATGCGGAACAAGCGAGCATCGCGGTTGCGGCGTTAGAGGAATTGCAATGATGAACGCACTTTGGGCAATGGCAGAGGCGGTCGCGGCAACTGGCGGTAGGTGTACTGCGAATTGGAACGCCTCGGGCGTTTCGATTGACACACGCACACTTCAGGCAGGCGATATTTTCGTAGCCTTGCAGGATGTGCGGGATGGCCATGAATTTGTTGCGCAAGCGTTGGAGAAAGGTGCCGCGGCGGCGTTAGTTTCGCGTGTTCCGAAAGGAGTATCACCGGATGCACCGCTGCTAATTGTGGACGACGTTCTGGCAGGCTTGGAAGCTTTGGCAACAGCTGCAAGAGCACGGACAAACGCCAAGGTTATTGCTGTTACGGGTTCGGTTGGAAAGACTGGCACGAAGGAAATGTTGCGCACGGCACTTGCCAATCAGGGCAAAGTCCATGCTGCGGAAAAGAGTTATAATAACCATTGGGGCGTGCCGTTAACCCTCGCACGGATGCCGGTTGAAACGGATTACGCGGTGATTGAGATTGGCATGAATCATGCTGGAGAGATCGCGCCGCTTTCGCGTTTAGCCAAGCCCGATGTTGCGGTTGTAACGAACGTTGCTGCTGTTCATATGGCTGCGTTTGAAAGCGTGGAAGAAATCGCGCGCGAGAAGGCCTCGGTTATTCAAGGGCTTTCTGGTGGGATTGCAGTATTGAACGCGGATACGGAAACAGCCGAAGTATTGGCTGATGTTGCGAAAGATACGAAGGTGCTTTGGTTCGGGAAGACGGCCCCGGATTTCAGATTGCACGACGTCAATGTGGGTGTATCGGATACAAAAGTTCAAGCGGTTGCCTTGGATAATGACATTACATTCACCATTGGATCTGCGGGTCGTCATCTTGCAATGAATGCACTGGCGGTTCTGGCTGCTGTTCATGCCTGTGGGGTGGATGTTGATATCGCTGCCGTCGCGCTTTCGGATTGGCGACCACCTTCAGGTCGAGGGGAGCGATGGGTTGTTGGTGGCATCAAACTGATCGACGACAGTTATAACGCAAACCCACTTTCGATAGGGGCGGCGTTGGATGTCTTGGCGCACAGTACGGGGCGACGTGTTGCGATTTTGGGTGATATGCTGGAACTCGGCCCTGACGAGGCGATGTTGCACCATGCTATTTCGGAAGACGAGAACCTGAACAACATCGACACGATTCACTGCGTCGGTCCTTTGATGAAACATCTTTACGAAGCCTTGCCCGCTGCAAAACGTGGCGAATGGTTCGAGACTTCTGACCAATTGGCCGCAAAGATTAAAGAACTGTTAACGGACGGGAACGTTGTGATGGTAAAAGGCTCGCTCGGGGCTAAAATGGGGTTGATTGTTGACGCCATCAAAAATTTGGGCGATGCACGTCCTTTGAACGAAACCGGAGGCACGACTTAATGCTCTATCTGTTGAACGAACTGTCTGATGGCGGGGATTTCTTTAACCTTTTCCGCTATATCACCTTTCGCGCAGGCGGAGCGTTCTTCACGGCGCTGATCTTCGGGTTTGTCTTCGGCAAACCACTTATTAACCTTTTGCGTCGCAAACAGGGAAAGGGCCAGCCGATCCGCAAGGACGGCCCCGAGAGCCACATTCTGGCCAAGGCAGGCACGCCAACGATGG
>JAGLUD010000468.1 GCA_023134935.1 Paracoccaceae bacterium
AATCACCTTTTATCAATTTAATTCGACGAAAGGACGATCACGGCAATAAACCCCAGCATACGTTGGGTTTTACATGACATACATCAACGTAAGACGTCAGAATTTGCCGTATTTCATCAATCAGATAAGCAATCTAATAAAGGACGACATCATGTCTAACCGTATTATAGCCCTAACGGCCGCGATATTCCTCGCGACTCCCGCATTAGCCCAAAACATCACCTCTTGGGTCGTAGATGATTCCTTCGACAACGTAACATTTTCCGTTGAAAGCGCGATTCTCGACAATGGCCTAACAATCGATTCAGTCAGCCATGTAGGCGAGATGCTGGAGCGTACGCGAGTCGATATCGGTTCTGATATCACCATATATTCCGAAGGCGTGGTTTATAGTTTCTGCTCCGCATCCGTATCGCGCACTGCGATGGAAGCGGAAATCATGAACATCGCATTCTGCCCTTACGGCATCTTCGTATTCTCAACACCCGAAAATCCGGATCAGACCACCGTCGGTCACCGCTTCATGCCTGGTGACAGCATGGCACCCGTTAACGAAATGCTAGACGCGATCATTCTGGAAGCCATCGAAAATTAATTCGGTCGCTTTACTATCGAACGAAACGAGGCCCAACTGTCATCCGGTTGGGCCTCGTTCATTATGTAACAGTAGTTAGTGAACCGTTTCGGCCTCGGCGACATTTACCGCCTGCCCGATAACCAGCCCTTCGCTGTCTGCCGATATCGGCACTTTAGATCCATCAAACACCTCGCCACCCAGCAGCATTTCGGCCAGCGGGTTTTGCAAGTAAGTCTGGATCACTCGTTTCAGCGGCCTTGCGCCATACACCGGATCATACCCAGTATCGGCCAGCCACTTACGTGCAGCTTCGTCCAGTTCCAGCGCGATCTTGCGCGGGGCCAGACGTTTGGCAAGGATATCCAACTGAATATCGACGATCCCGTCCATATTCTCGCGGCTTAAGCGGTCAAACACGACGATCTCGTCCAGACGGTTCAGGAACTCGGGGCGGAAGTGACCGCGCACGGCCTCCATCACCACCTCTTTCGCTTCACCTGTATCCAGTGACGTATCGTTAAGCGCCTGCGAACCGAGGTTAGACGTCAGGATGATCAGTGTGTTCTTGAAATCAACAAGTCGCCCCTGCCCATCGGTCAAACGGCCATCATCTAGCACTTGCAACAGCACATTAAACACATCCTGATGCGCCTTTTCGACCTCATCGAACAGGATCACCTGATATGGCCTGCGCCGCACGGCTTCGGTCAACACGCCGCCTTCGTCATACCCGACGTACCCCGGAGGGGCACCGATCAAACGAGAAACCGAGTGTTTCTCCATGAATTCCGACATGTCCACGCGGGTCATGGCAGTGTCATCGTCGAACAGGTATTCGGCCAAAGCCTTGGTCAGCTCAGTTTTACCCACGCCAGTTGGCCCCAGAAATAGGAAGCTGCCAAGCGGACGGTTCGGGTCATTCAATCCTGCCCGCGCACGCCGCACCGCATCCGACACAGCCTTCACCGCAAGGTTCTGGCCAATCACACGATTACCAAGCTCGGCTTCCATCTTCAGCAACTTCTCGCGTTCGCCTTCCAGCATTTTATCCACGGGGATACCGGTCCAGCGCTCAACAACACTGGCGATATGCTCGGGCATCACCGCCTCTTCAACCATAACATCCGTGGCTTGGCCTTCAGCGGCTTCGGCATCAGCTAGGCGCGCTTCAAGGTTGGGGATGATACTATATGTAAGCTCCCCCGCCTTTGCATGATCGGCACCTCGCATCGCTTGGTCCAACTCGGCCCGTGCGGATTCGAGTTCTTCCTTAATGTCACGTGCACCAGCCATCTTATCGCGTTCGGCCTGCCAACGGGCGGTCATCTCGGTCGAGCGTTCCTGCAAACCGGACAGTTCCTTCAGCAGTTTAACCAGACGATCAGCCGAGGCCTCGAGTTTCTCTTGCTTCAAAGCTTCCGCCTCGATCTGCTTCTGCAAAATCTCGCGGTCGAGCGCGTCTAGTTCTTCGGGCTTGCTATCAGCCTCCATCCGCAAACGACTGGCGGCTTCGTCCATCAGGTCGATGGCCTTATCCGGGAGGAATCGGTCGGTGATGTAGCGATGGCTCAGCTTTGCCGCCGCGATCAGCGCGCCGTCGGTGATGCGCACG
>JAGLUD010000469.1 GCA_023134935.1 Paracoccaceae bacterium
TGTTCTCGACTGCCGAAGATAACCAAAACGCTGTGACAATTCGAGTGTTCCAGGGTGAACGCGAGATGGCTGCCGACAACAAGATGCTCGGCCAGTTTAATCTTGAAGCGATCCCGCCAGCACCACGTGGTGTGCCGCAGATTGAAGTTGCGTTCGACATCGATGCCAACGGTATCGTGTCCGTGTCCGCCAAGGACAAGGGCACTGGCAAAGAGCAGAAAATCACCATTCAAGCATCCGGTGGCCTTTCTGACGAGGATATCGAAGCAATGGTGCGCGAAGCCGAGGAAAATGCCGAGGCTGATAAAGAGAAGAGGGATATGGTCGAGGCGCGTAACTCCGCTGAAAGCCTAATCCACAGCACCGAGAAGTCTGTTGAAGAGCACGGCGAGAAGGTTGATCCGACAACGGTTGAAGTTATCGAAATGTCGATCAAAAACCTGAAAGAAGCGCTGGAAGGTGACGACGCTGAAATCATCAAAACGCGCAGTCAAGATGTGACTGAAGCGGCGATGAAACTGGGCGAAGCCATCTATAAGGAACAGCAGGAAGCTGCTGAAGCCGAAGCCGGTGCTGCCGAGGCTGGTGTTGATGACAGCGATGTTGTTGACGCGGACTTCGAAGACCTCGACGAAGAAGACAAAGCCTAATCAGGCTTGCTACAATTCTGGCCCGTCCGTGATTGGGCGGGCCGTTTTGTTTTAATAAGGAATTTTCTGCATGGCAAAACGTGATTACTATGACGTGCTCGACGCCGATAACGGTTCGGATGCTGCCGCGCTGAAAAAAGCATATCGCCGCAAGGTGAAAGAATTGCACCCTGACCAAAATCAGGACAACCCGAACGCTGAAGAGCAGTTCAAAGAGGTTAATGAAGCCTACGACATCCTGAAAGACCCTGAAAAGAAGGCCGCATATGATCGTTACGGTCATGCAGCATTCGAGGGTGGCACGGGCGCTAGCGCCGGCGGTGGCTTCCGTCCGGGGCATGGTGATTTCGGCAGTGCTTTTTCAGACGTGTTCGATGATTTGTTTGGCGGATTTGCGGGCGGCGGTGGCCGTCGCGGTGGGCAACGTGCAACGCGCGGTTCCGATTTGCGCTATAATTTGGGCGTGACCTTGGAAGAGGCTTACATCGGTAAGCAGGCGACGATTTCTGTGCCTAGTTCCGTGGGTTGCGATACCTGCAACGGAACAGGTGCCGAAGGCGGTGCTGAGCCAACAACCTGCCCGACTTGTTCAGGTATGGGTAAAGTGCGTGCACAGCAAGGGTTTTTCACCGTTGAACGTGGCTGCCCGACCTGTTCTGGCCGTGGCCAAATTATCAAGAATCCTTGTGGGTCATGTGCCGGTGCCGGACGGGTCCAAAAAGAACGGTCACTTAACGTCAGCATTCCGGCAGGTGTCGAAACGGGTACGCGCATTCGTTTGGCAGCCGAGGGTGAAGCCGGTTTGCGTGGCGGTCCGACTGGCGATCTATATATCTTTATCGAAGTACAGCCACACGAAATATTCGAGCGTGAAAACCAGAACTTGTTCTGCCAGATCCCGATTTCTATGGCGACTGCTGCTATTGGCGGCGAACTTGAAGCGCCAACATTGGATGGCGGGCGTTCCCGCGTGAAGGTTCCAACTGGCGTGCAAACTGACAAGCAGTTGCGGCTGCGCGGCAAAGGTATGCCATCATTACGCGGCGGTGGAGCTGGCGATTTGTATATCGAACTGGCAGTTGAAACGCCGGTTAACCTGACAGCGCGGCAGAAAGAACTTCTTAAGGAGTTCGAAGAGCTGAGTAGCGAAAACAATCCTGCATCCAGCGACTTCTTCAGCAAAGTAAAAAGCTTTTGGGAAGACGTGAAGGGTTAACATCTTCACAACTAATCTTAACAGTAGATTAATAGGGACGACCTGACTGGGTCGTCCCTTTTTCGTATTACGCGTGAATTGCGCCGTTGCCACAAGCCAGAGCTGCCTCGCGGACAGCTTCGGAGTATGTCGGGTGTGCGTGGCAAGTGCGGGCGATGTCTTCGGCGGATGCGCCAAATTCCATCGCGACGCAAATCTCGTGGATAAGTTCGCCAGCGGCCGGGCCCATCAAATGACAACCCAGAATTCGATCGGTTGAGGCATCCGCCAGAATTTTTACGAACCCTTCACCAGCGAAGTTCGCCTTGGCGCGACCGTTACCCATGAAGTTGAACTTGCCCACTTTGTAGGCACGACCTTCGTCTTTAAGTTGCTCTTCAGTCTTACCAACGGAGGCGACTTCGGGTGCTGTATAGATCACACCCGGAATGACGTCATAGTTCACGTGGCCCGCTTGACCCGCGATGGTTTCAGCAACCGCCATGCCCTCGTCTTCGGCTTTATGCGCCAACATCGGACCGGTGATCACGTCGCCTAGTGCATAAACGCCTTCAACATTAGTTTGCCAGTGCGCGTTGGTCTGCACCTGCCCGCGATCAGTCATTTCGACACCGATTTCCGCCAAACCTAAGCCATCAGTGAAGGGTTTGCGGCCTGTCGCAACCAAAACGACGTCTGCGTCGATGGTCGCCTCGGTATCGTTTTTCCGCAGCTTGTAGGTGACTTTTGCTTTGGTCTTTGTGGCGGCTACAGATTGAACAGCTGCCCCCATCACGAATTTCAACCCCTGTTTCTTCAAGCTGCGTTGGAAGGTTTTGCATATTTCGCCGTCCATACCCGGTGTGACTTGATCGAGGAACTCGATAACCGTGACCTCGGAACCGAGGCGGGAGTAAACGGAGCCCAGCTCCAACCCAATCACTCCAGCGCCAATGACAACGAGTTTCTTGGGAACTTTCGGCAGGCTCAACGCGCCGGTCGAAGTCACAACAATTTTCTCGTCAACCGCGACACCCGGAAGGGACGACGGCTCGGAACCTGTTGCGATCACGATGTTTTTGGCGGTGTGTACGTCGTCACCGACGGTCACCTCACCTTTGCCAGTGATCTTGCCCCAACCTTGGATGTAGTCGACTTTATTTTTCTTGAATAAGAACTCGATGCCGGCCGTATTGCCGTCAATCACGCCCTGTTTGTAGTCCATCATTTTGCCCATATCGACCGACGGGCTTTTGCCCATCAGGCCCATTTTGGTGAAGTTGGTTTGCGCTTCATGCAGGGAATGCGATGCGTGCAGCAGGGCTTTCGACGGGATACATCCGACATTCAGACAGGTCCCGCCGAGCGCTCCGCGGCCCTCCACGCAGGCCGTTTTTAAACCGAGCTGGGCGCAGCGGATTGCACAAACGTAGCCGCCGGGGCCACCGCCGATGATGATGACGTCATAGCTGGACATGGATCGTTTCCTTTACACTTCGTTAATTAAGTACCACATCGCGACCGTCGTTCAGGTTCAGCGTCATGGTGAGTTTCGTGTCAGATGAATCGGTTATCTCGATAGGCATGTTGCCGTCACCGAGGGTGTTTAGCAAATTATTAAGAATTGCAGCGTGCGGTGAGCGCAGGGCAATAGATTTTATCCGTGCCCCAAGATCGGTCATTTTTGATGCGGGATGGGCAGGCATTTCGGGCCATTCCATTATCATCGGTGCAGCACCATCAAGGGGAATCGCGCCATCGTCGCGGACGGCAAACCGCCATGTCATGTCGCTTCGGGTTTGTGTTGTTGGAGTTCCAAGATCAACGCCAAGGGATTTGGCCTTCGCGAGGTCCTCGTCCAGATTGTCGGAGTTAAGGATCCATGTATGAGGGCGCGGTGCCGTGAACGTTGCGCCGTCCAAACCGAACCAACGGGGGTGCGATGGCTTTGGTGCTGACGGGTTGATGGAAATCACTTCGAAAAATGTATCGACGCCCAGCGACATGACCAGATTGTGGGTTCCCATCAACGGATGCTCTCCACCTACAGGAACCGTCAATCCGGTTTTGTCAGCCAAATACGCGGCCCCCTGTTCGAGGGTCGCGCAGCCGATGGCTATATGGTCGAAACGTAGCATGGGTGATGCACCTTGCGGCTTACAAATCCATCAACAAGCGACGTGGATCTTCCAGCGCTTCTTTCACGCGCACTAGGAAAGTCACGGCACCTTTGCCGTCCACGACGCGGTGGTCGTAGGACAACGCCAAGTACATCATCGGACGAA
>JAGLUD010000047.1 GCA_023134935.1 Paracoccaceae bacterium
AAGAAGTGCCTTCAATCGTTCCTAACAGGAACAGTTCTTCTTCGGTAGGGACGCGCATACGGTCAGTCGGCATACTTAACGCCTCGCCGGAAACCGGTTTAACCAGATGCGGTGTGATGATGATGACCAGTTCGCTTTGACGGCGAACAAAATCAGAACTGCGGAACAGTGCGCCCAAGATAGGAACATCACCTAGCCAAGGAACTTGCTCGACAGAGTCACCGAAATCATCCTGTAACAAGCCTGCAATTGCGAAGCTTTGACCGTCACGCATTTCAACAGTGGTCGTTGTATTGCGTGTTTTGAAGCCCATGATGCCGTTGACTTCAACGGATTTGTCCATCGCGCTAACCTCGGTCGTTAAACGAAGGCTGATGTGGTTGTCATCAATAACCGTAGGAGTAAACGTCAAGTTAACGCCGTACGGCTTGAATATTGTGGAACCGTCCGGACCTGGGATCGGAATTTCGCCACCAGCCAAGAAACTTGCCTGCTGACCTGAAATAGCAACAACATTTGGCTCAGCCAAAGTTCGTACCATGCCTTTAGATTCAAGAGCTTGGATAAGAACATCGACGGCTAAACCGCCAGCGCCAAACGAGAAAAGACCGTTCCCTTCGCTTGCACCAAGTGAGCCGGCAAGGTTGGAACCACTACCTAACGCTAAAGTTGCGCCTCCCATAAGACCTGTAATTCCTATCGAACTACTTAATGCCTTGCTTGTTGAGCGCTGCATCTCTGCAAAGCGGACTTTCAGCATCACTTGCTGGCTTCCGCCTACCATCATCAAGTTTGTAACCTGATCACCAGCATATCTACTGGCCAACTCCATTGCACGTGCAACCTTACGTGCGCCTGAAACTGTGCCGCTTAGTACTATACCACCGCCCGCTGTGCGGACTTCGATCGGCTCACCTGGCAGGATTTCTGCAAGGCGCTCCTTAAATTCTGCAATGTCGGGGACAACCCGTACATCTACGTTTGCAAGTAGCCCGCCATCAACACCAAACAATGTAAGCGTTGTGCGCCCCGGTGCCTTACCAAGTACGTAAATCGTACTTTCGGACAACGTTGCGATGTCGGCTATGCCAGGATTAGCGACGGAGATCTCTGCGAACGGCTGATCGCTCTGAACAACGATCGCGCGGTTTGTCGCCACGGTTATGTTGCTTGAAACGGAGCCGCGCAATACAGAAAGGCCAGACTGAGCTGACACTGTTGTTACCGTCGGTAAAGTTAATGCAAGTCCTAAAAGACCCGCGTTAATTAGTTTATTAAATTTCATTGTGATCCTGCCTCTCAAAATCACTAGGTTGACTGTAATGGCCCTGCCTCACAAAACCATCGCGTATAGTATGTTGCGCATTTGTATGCGTCTGTGCGGTCAGAATGCGCGAAATAATAAATAGAATCAACAGCCTTTTACGAATCGAATCGTCAATACCTTAATAATGTACGAACCGATTCGATTTTGTAAAGAAATTAATCTTCGGGGCACGGGACCTCGACGACAACCACTTCGGCCCCTTTACGGGTGCGTAATGTACAGATCGGCTTTGCCTCTACCGCGATGATTTCATTGCCAATAATGTCTGTTTGGTCAACTTGAAATACACCCGTTTCGACGTCATCTTCAGCTCCGCGAAGGGACAATGTCAGGCGGCCAGTTTGCTGGGCCTGTGTTAACTCTGCAACGGTTTGTGGAGAAACTTCGACGGTCACAGTTCGCGCCATAATTGTACGTGAAATGTCCGAATTCTCGACTTGGTCAACCGCGATCAAGCGAACACCCTCAAGTATCAGGCGTGTAATCGTTGTCCCTCCATCGCTACCCGTCCAATAAACGTCAACGCGGTCGTTGGGCTGTAGGAAGCCCGAAACACCGGTGGAGATGTTGATATTGATGGTAAAAGCGCGCATCCCGGGGGCAAGTCGCGAACGAACGCCAGCATCCTGTCCAAAAATGGTTACTTTATGTGGCAGCACTGGCTCGTCCTTAACCATCGTAATCAAAATTGCACGTGGCTCGGCACCTTCTCCGCCTAAAAGTCGTTCCAGATCAGTAAACGCACCAGCCGGCACATTATCCTTTGGCCAGCCAATCAGTTTAACGTCACTTGGTTTAAGGAAGCTTCCGAAGGTCAGTTCCCGCGTTGCAACGGCAACGCCCACTAATTCGATGGACGGCACATTGTTTCTGCGTGCTTGAGCTAGGTCACTTTCTAGTTCACTGAATGTTTGTTGCGCGAGATACGCAGCCGCCCCCGCGAGGCCTACGCCGATGAGCAAAACAAAAGCAAAAACAATACGCATGTTGTATCCTTACGAAAAATTTTGGCCGGCGCAAGTTAGTTGCAAACAAATAGAGCGGGCATATCTTCGGCATCGATAAGCTACCGCGCCGATATTTTCAAATGGTTTATCGGTATTCTGTACGGTTACCTAATATGTGTTTGTGACTGAGCATAATAAAACCGGGGTGAAAATGTCACCCCGGTTCAAATATTTCGATGCTACCTGAGATAGCGTTCGTTAACTTCTATATTAGAAAGTTACCGAGGATGCGTTGCCAAGCTCGTCGTTGATGCCGTTTGAAGCATCTTGGATGCCGCCGGAAATCAGCGAGATAACAGCAATCGCAATACCAACGATAGCAGCAGTCAAAACAACCCAGTCTACAGTTACAGCGCCGGACTCGTCATTTGCGAATTTTGTGAACAGTTTCATAATGTGTCCCCTTCCAAGGGTGTGGGTTAATAATTTGGCTCCGAATGAACCGGTACTAGAATGGCCGCTTGGCCTCACTACTCCAGAACTTAATATTTGATCCTCAAAATAAACTTGCGAACCAATTGCTATTGTATATGCAGCTCAAATCTGGCGAAAATTGGGCGGATTTATGTGTATTTTAACAAAGTTCACGATTTATTAACTAAATACCTCATTAAGGCGGGCAAATTGGGGGATATTTGGTGGGTGTGATTTACGATTCTTTAACGCGATTCGAGTAGGCCCATCGTGGGGCCCAATCACCGATGGCAATTAAGCAAAATAAAACCGGGGTGAAAATGTCAC
>JAGLUD010000470.1 GCA_023134935.1 Paracoccaceae bacterium
TCGGCAGCTTTAACCGCCATGTCCATTTCATCGCGCGATGCCAGCGGCGTCTGTGCAATAACTTCGCCAATCGCAGGGTTATATACGTCTGCAAAACGGCCGGATGTACCTTTGACATGCTCGCCGTTGATGTAATGCGTTAATTCTTTCATGGTTTTCTCCGGTTGGAATCAAATCTGAGACGATCATACCCTTGCATTTTTGCATACCGTAGGGGCAATATGGTAAAAACATAGTGCAATAATGCAAAGGTACGCAATGTCGGTCAGTAAGTTACGTTGGGACGACTTGAGAGTTTTCTTGCAAGTGGCAAGGCTTAACAGTCTGTCGAACGCGGGGCGCGCCTTGAAAATGGACCCCGCAACGGTGGGTCGGCGCATGCTGCGGTTGGAAGAAGACCTGACCGCACGCCTGTTCACCAAAAGCCCGCAGGGTTACGAATTAACGGATGCCGGCCAGCGTTTGATGACCCACGCAAGCATGATGGAGCAATCGCTTCTAGCCGCGGAATCCGAGGTCAAAGGCCAGTCCAACGTCCTTTCCGGCAGTATTCGCGTCGGTGCACCGGACGGGTCCGCGAATTATCTGTTGCCGCAAGTCTGCGCCGAGATCGTCGATGAAAATCCGGGGTTGGAGGTGCAGCTTGTAGCCCTCCCGCGTGTGTTTAACCTTTCCAAGCGCGAAGCTGACATGGCGATGACGGTGTCGCCCCCGCAGGCGGGCCGCCTTACTGTGCAGCGTATCACGGATTACCATCTGCACTTGGCCGCCAGCGAGGACTACGTCAAAACCCATGCCCCGATCAATAAATTGGCTGACCTCAAAGACCACCGTATGATCGGCTATATTAACGATCTGATTTTTGATCAGGAACTTGATTACATGGGTGATGCGGGCAAGGATTTACAACCGGACCTGACGTCAAACAGTTCCTCGGTCCAGCTGAACTGGGTGCGGCGCGGCGCGGGGATTGGCATAGTTCACGACTTCGCAATTCCAACCTTTCCAGAGGTAAAGAAAATCCTGACGGACCAACTGTCGCTAAAACGCAGTTTCTATCTGATCCGCCACAAAGACGACCAACGAGTGGAGCGCCTGAACCTGTTTGCGGAAGCTTTTGCAAAAAAAATCCGTCTGGAGGTCCAAAGACTCGAGGCCCTTACTTGACAGATAACAGAGCCCTGATGCACGATTGAACCATAGTAAATAACAGGAGAAGACCATGCTTGTACGCGATATCCTTTCCACCAAACAAATCGCCAAAATCATTTCTGTGGCAACGACAGACAAAATTTCCGTCGCCGCTGAACTGCTTTCAGAGATGCGAATTGGGGCAGTAATCGTGCGCGATAAAGGCAACGAGATGGACGGCATCCTGTCAGAACGCGATATCGTACGTGAACTTGGCCGCAGTGGTACGGGGTGCCTGACGCAAACCGTATCCGAACTAATGACCACGAACGTGAAATTTTGCGCCCCCACAGACACCACCCAACAGGTCATGCAAATGATGACCGATGGGCGTTTTCGGCACATGCCAGTAATGGACGACGGCAAGCTGGTCGGGGTTATCTCGATTGGTGATGTGGTCGCCGCACGGATCAAGGAAGTGCAGTTTGAAAATGACTCCATGGCAGATTTGATCGCAGGAAATATCTAAACACTCTTGACGGGCGGTGCATAATAATGCTGCATTGCACAAAAGTGGAGTTTGTATCATGCGCACAGGTCTTTATCCAGGAACGTTCGATCCCGTAACACTAGGGCATCGCGATATCATCAAGCGTGCCTGCACGCTGGTCGACAAGCTTGTGATCGGCGTTGCGATCAATCGCGACAAAGGCCCGTTGTTCACACTTGAAGAACGCGTCGCCATGATCGAGGATGAATGTGCAAAGATCAGCGGCAACGGTTGCGAAATCGTCGTTCACCCGTTTGAAAACCTTTTGATCGATTGTGCAACAGACGTTGGCGCCAGCGTGATTATTCGCGGCCTTCGCGCTGTTTCCGACTTCGAGTATGAATTCCAGATGGTCGGCATGAACCGCGCGATGAACGACCAGGTCGAGACTGTGTTTTTGATGGCCGATACCAACCATCAAGCCATCGCCTCGCGTCTGGTTAAAGAAATTGCTCGCCTCGGTGGAGACATCAGCAATTTCGTTCCAGCGTCTGTTGCCGAAAAATTGTTGCAAAAATTCGCCTAAATTTGTCGCAGCCCCTTTTGTTTCTGGCTTCGACA
>JAGLUD010000471.1 GCA_023134935.1 Paracoccaceae bacterium
GTGCGAGATCACGGCGGTATTCTGTTTATCGACCTTCGCGACCACTACGGTGTGACGCAGATTTTGGCGGATGAGGATTCGCCGGTTTTCCACGAGCTTGAGAAAGTGCGCTCCGAGTGGGTTATCCGTATTGATGGCACCGTTAAAGCGCGTGATCCTGAGTTGGTTAACAAGAACATTCCGACGGGTGAAGTCGAGATTTTCATTCGCGACATGGAAGTGCTTGGCGCATCCGAGGAACTGCCGCTGCCAGTATTTGGGGAGCAGGACTATCCTGAGGAAACACGTCTGAAGTATCGGTTCCTCGATCTACGTCGTGAGGGCATGCACAACCGCATGATGATGCGCTCTAACGTGGTTTCCAGCATTCGCAAGCGCATGGAGGGGTACGGGTTTAACGAATTCCAGACACCGATCATTACGGCATCCAGCCCTGAAGGGGCGCGGGATTTCTTGGTTCCAAGCCGTATGCATCCGGGCAAGTTCTATGCGTTGCCGCAAGCGCCGCAGCAGTTCAAGCAGATGATGATGGTTTCGGGCTTCGACAAGTATTTCCAGATCGCGCCGTGTTTCAGGGATGAAGACCCACGCGCCGACCGTTCGCCAACCGATTTCTATCAGTTGGATTTGGAGATGTCGTTCGTAACGCAGCAGGACGTGTTCGACACGATCGAACCTGTGATGATCGGGATTTTCGAAGAGTTCGGCGACAAGACTGTAAACCACGACATCCCGCAGATTTCTTATAAAGACGCGGCGAAGTGGTATGGTTCGGATAAGCCGGACCTTCGTAACCCAATCAAGATGCAGGTTGTGTCAGATCATTTCGCTGGCTCCGGCTTCAAGATTTTCGCTAGCCTTCTGGAGCAGGATGGCACTGAGGTACGCGCGATTCCGGCACCAACAGGTGGTTCGCGTAAATTCTGTGACCGTATGAATAAGTTTGCCCAGCAGGAAGGTCTGCCGGGTATGGGGTACATTTTCTGGCGTGAAAAAACAGCGGATGCTGTGGCCCAAGAACTAGGTATCAAGGTTAAAGAAGCGCAGGCGATGTTGAAATCTGGCGAAGTCGAAGGCGGCATGGAAGCTGCTGGACCGTTGGCCAAGAACATTGGACCAGAGCGCACTGAGGCGATCCGCCAGCAGCTTGGCTTGAATGTCGGCGATGCGGCGTTCTTCCTTGGTGGCAAGCCGAAGTCGTTCGAAGCAGTTGCGGGCCGTGCTCGTAACATCATCGGTAAGGAACTTGGCCTGACGGACGAGAGCCGTTTCGAGATGTGCTGGGTTGTCGACTTCCCGATCTTCGAGAAAGACGAAGAAACCGGCAAGATTGATTTCGAACACAACCCGTTCTCCATGCCACAAGGTGGGATGGAGGCGTTGAACGGCGATCCTTTGGAAGTGCTTGGGTATCAGTACGATCTGGCCTGTAATGGCTACGAGTTGATTTCCGGTGCGATCCGTAACCACAAGCTGGACGTTATGTATAAAGCGTTCGGGATTGCCGGTTATGACGAAAGCGAAGTCGAGAAACGTTTCGGCGGGATGGTTAAGGCGTTCAAATACGGTGCCCCTCCGCATGGTGGGTGTGCGGCTGGTATCGACCGGATCGTGATGCTGTTGGCGGACGAGGAAAACATCCGCGA
>JAGLUD010000472.1 GCA_023134935.1 Paracoccaceae bacterium
CAGGCGACGAGCTTGAAGCTAAAGTGAACGAAAAACTGGAAGAGGCACGCGCCGATTTCCAGATGAAGGGTTTTCGCAAAGGCCACGCGCCGCTTGCATTGATGAAAAAGATGTTCGGCAAGTCCGTAATGGGCGAAGCCATGCAGGAAGCCGTTGACGGCGCTGTTGGCGAGCATTTCGTAAACAGCGGCGATCGCCCAGCGATGCAGCCTGAAATCAAAATGACAAACGACGAATGGAAAGAGGGCGACGATGTTGCCGTTTCCGTGACTTATGAATGTCTACCAGCGATCCCTGATGCGGATTTCAGCAAAATCAAACTTGAGCGTCTGGTAACAGATATCGAAGATTCGGCTGTGACCGAAGCTTTGGAAAATCTGGCTGCCTCGACTACTAATTACGAGAAGCGCCGTAAGGGTTCGAAAGCCAAAGACGCTGATCAAGTTGTGATTGATTTCTTGGGCAAAGTTGAAGGCGAAGCCTTTGATGGCGGCGCTGGCGAAGATTATCCGTTGGTACTTGGTTCAAACAGCTTCATCCCCGGTTTCGAGGAGCAGTTGGTTGGCGCTAAAGAAGGCGATGAGCTGGACGTTAACGTAACTTTCCCTGCGGAATATGGTGCGGAAGCACTGGCTGGCAAAGATGCGGTGTTCTCCTGTACTGTTAAGGAAGTTCGCGAGCCTAAACCTGCGCCTGTAGACGAAGAGCTGGCTGTTAAATACGGCGCTGAAAGCCTCGAAGACCTGACAAAACAGATCACCGAGCGTCTTGAAGCAGAATATGCCGGTGCATCGCGCGCGATCATGAAACGCAAACTGATGGACGAGTTGGACGCACAGGTTAAATTCGACCTACCGCCTACCTTGGTTAAAGTTGAAGCCGACCAAATCGCGCACCAGCTTTGGCATGATGACAACCCTGATGTTGAGGGCCACGATCATCCTGAAGTCGAAACAACTGACGAGCACACCACATTGGCGGAACGGCGCGTGCGCCTTGGTCTGTTGTTGGCAGAAATTGGCAACAACAACAAAGTTGAAGTGACCGAGCAGGAAATTCAGCAGGCTATGTTCCAGCAGGCTAGCCAGTATCCGGGTCAAGAGCGTGAGTTCTTCGAATATATGCAGAAGAACGAGCAAGCTCAGCAGCAGATGCGTGCACCGTTGTACGAAGATAAGGTCGTAGACTTCATAATCGAACTGGCCGAAGTTTCGGACAAGTCGATTTCCAAAGACGATCTGGAAGCAGCTATCAAAGACCTCGACGAAGCTTAAGTCTTCGTTAAGATGTTCAAAGAATTTAAGGCGGGCCGTTTGGCTCGCCTTTTTCTTTTAATGAACTAAGTGTACAGCATCCAAAACTGAGCCATTAGCAGCGCGGCCTGACTTTTTACGTGACTTCAGCGCATTAATTTTCGGCTCGAATATTGGTGCGGGATCTTTGGCCGCTTGTTGGCAGGCGTATTTATAGCAATCACCAAAAACGAAATCCCAACCCGCGTCATAATCGGCACGTTTCTGATCTGCGTCATCTTGAAAAACATCCCAACCGCCGTGTGTTAAAACCGCGATGGTTTTTCCATTGGTTTCCATCCCGAAAACAACTTCGATATATGTAGAACGGTCACTTGGTTCGTTAACATGCCAGGCAATAAGAACCCTAAACGGGGCTTGATAGATTTGGAAGTGCCCCCACAGGTGGGCCTTGCCGTTGCTATCAATCTCGATGATACGGCCGTCTTCTTTTCTTTCAACAATAAGATTTGCTGGCAAAGTGGCATTTCCCGCAGATATGGAATGCGATTCCATTGGCCACCATTTGGCCATATCATAGGTGAATACCTCAAACGCGATCACTGGTGCGCAATCTAGCGTGACTCTTTTTTGGAGCACCGACATGGCACCCTCCATACTTGTTACAATTCAAACATTTACAGTGTCATAATGGCACATTAATTGAGAATAGAGAAATTATCTTTTTCTTGCGCCCTTGCAGACCCCTCGAAGCGCAATTAAACCTTTTAACAAGGATTATCCGATATCCCTCGGACTTAGTTAAAAAAGGTGAGTACATGAGAGACCCAATCGACACATATATGAACACGCTTGTACCTATGGTTGTTGAACAAACAGCCCGTGGAGAGCGGTCCTACGACATTTTCTCGCGCCTTTTGAAGGAACGGATCATTTTCGTATCTGGCCCTGTTCACGACGGTATGTCGACGCTGTTGGTTGCACAGTTGTTGTTTCTGGAAGCGGAAAATCCGAAGAAAGAAATCTCGATGTATATCAATTCGCCCGGTGGTGTGGTCTCCAGTGGGTTGGCGATTTACGACACCATGCAATACATCCGCCCGAAGGTTGCGACAACTGTGATCGGGCAGGCGGCCTCGATGGGGTCGTTGTTGTTGGCTGCCGGTGCAAAAGACATGCGGTTCAGCTTGCCCAACTCCCGCGTGATGGTTCACCAACCATCGGGTGGTTTCCAAGGGCAAGCTTCGGATATCGCGTTGCATGCCAAGGAGATTCTTGAGCTTAAAGACCGTCTTAACAAAATCTACGTTAAGCATTGTGGTCAAGATCTGGAAGTTGTTGAAAA
>JAGLUD010000473.1 GCA_023134935.1 Paracoccaceae bacterium
GCGTATGTGCCTTTGACGATGTCCTCTAGGGATTTGCCTTCCCATTCAGTGCCAGCAACCAGCTTGTTGCCGTTTGTGACGTAAGCGTTGTGGTGCAAGTCGTGGTGGAATTCCATTGTTTCTGCGGACATGCCGCCTGCTGCCAATGCGTCGTGCGCATATGGTAGGTCTGGAAGTTCGAATGCCATGGTGTAACCCCTTTTGGTTTTTATAATTGTCACGGCGTGCGCCGCTTGGTGTGGAATATAAACCGTTTTGCCGTAAGGAAAAGTGCTGAAACGACCGATTATGGGAAACGAGACCTTTTGACCGCGACAATCCGGTGCTATTGGCGATTCTAGCTAATGACAGGATACAATCATGCACGATCACCAAAATAACATGAAGGGCGCGCTCTTTATGATGGCCTCGATGGCGGGATTCGTTCTCAACGATACGATGATTAAGTTGGTATCGGAGGAGCTGGAGCTGTTTCAGGCGGTGTTTCTGCGTGGAGTTATGGCGACGATCCTGTTGGGGTTTCTGGCGTGGAACAAGGGTGCGTTGAGTTATCGACCCGCGCGGCGCGATATGAAGATCATCGGTTGGCGAACATTTGCGGAGGTCGGGGCGACGTTTTGTTTCCTGACCGCGCTGTTCAATATGCCTTTGGCCAATGCCACCGCGATTTTGCAGTCGTTGCCGTTGGCGGTGACATTGGCGGCTTCGTTGTTTCTGGGGCACAAGGTCGGTTGGCGGCGGTATTTGGCAATTTCCTTAGGGTTTGTCGGGGTGTTGATAATCGTTCGGCCCGGGACCGAAGGGTTTAATGCGTATTCGTTGTGGGCGCTTGGCGCTGTGGGTTTCGTGACCTTGCGCGATCTGCTTTCGCATAAACTATCGCCTGCGACGCCGTCTATATTCGTAGCTTTGTTTACGTCTGCGGCTGTCATGGTTTTGTCAGGCGCTATTACCGCGACACAAGAATGGCACGCGGTTTCACTTGAGATACTTTTGTACCTTGGTGGAGCGGCAGTATTTATTCTGATCGGGTATATCGCGGCAGTCACAGCAATGCGCCACGGCGAGATCGCGTTTGTCTCGCCGTTTCGCTATAGCGTTATGGTTTGGGCGTTGCTGCTGGGGGCATTTGTGTTCAAGGAAATCCCCGACGGATGGACAATGCTTGGCATTACCATCGTCGTCGGCATGGGGATTTTCACGTTTTATCGGGAACGTAAGGCTGCTGGTTAAGCGTCAACATCCGCGAATTGCGTACCAGCTGCGTTATCCGTTTTGTCCCAGTCCCGTTTGACGCCAAGGCGTAGCAGGATGACGGATGCAACGAAGATCGATGAATACGTACCGATGATAACACCCCAGATCATGGCGAAGGTGAATCCGCGGATCACGTCGCCACCAAGGAAATATAGCGTTAGCAGCGCGATCAATGTGGTTACGGATGTCATGATGGTACGCGACAGGGTCTCGTTGATCGACAGGTTTAGGACCTCTTTCAACTCCATCGTTTTGTAACGGCGCAGGTTTTCACGGACTCGGTCGAACACAACTACGGTATCATTTAGCGAGTACCCGACGATGGTCAGGATCGCGGCGATGATTGTCAGGTTGAACTCGATTTGCGTTACGCAGAAGATGCCGATGGTGATGAACACGTCATGTACCAACGCGACGACTGCGCCGACAGAGAACTGCCACTCGAACCGTAGCCAGATGTAGAACAGCACGGCCCCGACAGCGAGGACGATGGCGAGGACGCCTGCTTGTACCAATTCACCCGAAACCTTCGCGCCGACGGAGTCAGTTTGCAGGAACACGATGTCCGGAAAGGCGTCGCTTAGGGTGGATTTTACTATCTTGATCAGGTCATTTTGAACGGCGGCGTCGTCGCCGATTTGTTCGATACGGACCATGATTATATGTTTCGGGTCGCCTGTTATTGCGCCCGCCGGATCAGATAGCTCGGTGACGGTTACGTCGCCGTCAACCACGTGATCCAACAATGTACGATATTCACTTACCTCGATAAACTGAGGCGTTTCTACCATGATCATGGTGCCGCCACGGAAATCGATGCCGAAATTCAGGCCCATCGTGAAGAAGGCGATGATCGTGCCGATTACCAGTGCCGCGGATAGGCTTAGGGAAATTTTGGAGAAACTGAAAAAATCAACTTTCGTTTCGTTTGGAACCATTTTCAAGCGCATGTTCCGGCCCTCACACTTCGATTGTTTTGGGTTTGCGCGCGAATAGCCATGTGGCCACCATCAGGCGCGTTACCCAGATTGCAGTAAAGACGGACGTTATGATCCCGAGGCCAAGTGTCACCGCGAACCCGCGTACCGGACCCGAGCCGATGGCGAACAGGATTACGGCGGCGATCAGCGTGGTGACGTTGGCGTCGATAATGGCGGAGAGGGCTTTTTGGTAACCAAGCTCGATAGCACGTGCCGGTCCCTTCCCGCCTTTGAGTTCCTCGCGGATACGTTCGAATATTAGAACATTGGCATCAACGGCCATACCGATGGTCAACACGATGCCTGCGATACCTGGTAGCGTTAGCGTCGCCCCGATAATCGACAGCAGAGAGAAGATCATAGTTACGTTCAGGATCAATGCGATATTGGCGAAGATGCCGAACAGGCCGTAGGACAGGACCATAAAGATGAGCACGAGGGCAAAAGCGATCACGGTTGCGATTTTGCCTGCGTCGATGCTGTCTTGGCCAAGTTCCGGTCCAACGGTGCGTTGTTCAAGTACGGTGATTTCGGCAGGCAAAGCACCTGCGCGTAGCAGGATGGCCAGACGGGTGCTTTCCTCGACCGTGAAATTACCGGTGATAATGCCCGAGCCGCCAGGGATATGGCTTTGGATGGTTGGGGCAGAAATAACTTTTTCGTCCAGCACAATCGCAAACGGGCTACCGATGTTTTCAGCGGTATAAACACCGAATTTTCGGCCACCAGCTGGATTGAAACGGAAGTTCACCGCAGGGCGACCGTTCTGGTCGAACGTCGGTTGTGCATCGACTAGTTGATCGCCAGTCACGACGGCGACGCGCTCTAACACGTAGTAGATGCCCTCTTGGTCGGCGTCTGGATACACGACGTTTCCAGAACCTGCGCGGATGTCCGGATCAGACGTCTGCTGTACAACGGACAGGAACGACAGCTTCGCAGTTTGACCAATAAGGTCCAGCAATTCTTCCGCAGAACCAATACCCGGCACCTGTACCAACACACGATCCGCGCCTTGGCGCTGGATGGTTGGTTCGCGGGTTCCGGCCTCGTCCACACGGCGGCGGATAATTTCGAGCGATTGTTGCATGGTGCGGTCGTCCATGGCGATCATCTCGGCCTCGGACAGTTTGAAGATCAGGACGTCGCCCTCGTTGGTAACCTCGAAATCGCGCGAACCGGCACCTGTTAGCGTCACGACAGGGCGCGTTAGATCACCGACAACCTCAAGCGCTTTTGGCATGCCTTCGGACTCGCCAATTTTAACGCGTAACTCGTTCGGGTCGCTGTCTTGGCGCCGCACGGAACCTACATCGTCTTTAATTTCGCGCAAAGCATCCCGCACTTCGGGCCACATAGAATCGAGGCGGTCTGCGTAAACATCCGCAACCGCTACTTCGACCAGTAGATGTGCGCCACCGCGAAGATCCAACCCCAGATTAACCAGCATGGAGGGCAGGTAATCGGGCCAAGCGGCCATGTCTGCTTCCATTTCAGGCGTGGCTACAACGCCAACCTCGACCAGCGCGCGGGCATCGTTGGCCTTTTCGACCTTGGTATAAAACATATTAGGAGTCGCGAAGGCGATGCCCAGCAGGCACAGAGACCAGATTAGCCCCTTCTTCCAGATCGAAAATTGCAACATGTTGGTAGTATCCCGTAAAAAAGGCCACCCGTGAGTGGCCCTAGAAAGGTTTTAGGAAGGTTCGGTTTTGTTCATCACTTGCGTGATAGTGTGCTTGAGAATGCGAACTTTAACTTCTTTCGCGATCTCAACTTCAACTTCACCGTCTTCTTTGACTTTGATAACTTTGCCGATGATGCCACCTTGCGTTACGATCTGGTCGCCTTTGCGCAGGGCTGCCACCATATTGCGGTGATCTTTCATCTTTTTCTGCTGAGGACGGATCATCAAGAAATACATGATGCCGAAAATCAGGATGATTGGAACGAAACCGCCAAGGCTGGACGTAAGGCTGCCCCCTGCGGCTTGAGCGTATGCTGGTGATGCGAACATCTGGTATCCCCTCGGTAATCGGCCATAAATGCCGTGAAAAATCTGCGCGGACCCTAAAACGCCCATGGCGGGTTTGCAAGGCGAATGGGTGCGAAACTTGGTGTAATTTCAAATAGGCAGCCTGTCTTCGCCTTGCAAGATACAGTCGCCCCTTGTGATCAAGGTTTTCCCGTGGTTAGCTATCGCCAACAGGTAGGGAGACTTGAGAATGAATGAATTGTTCAATTCGATGTCGACGTATTTCGCCGCCGTTCCCGGTGCGCTTCGTCCTTATAGATACTTAATCGTAATTGTAGCGTTGGTCGGCACCATATTCATGGGGTTCGGCGCGACGAAGTTTGAGTTGGATACCAGCATCGATTCGTGGTTGTCCGAAGATGACCCAGCGGTTCAGGCACTTGATGACTTTAGACGCCAGTTCGGAAGCGACGACGGGTTGTTTCTGGTCTACCACGCAAAAGATGGCGATGTGTTCTCTGAACAGTCGCTTAAGGCCATCCAAGGGCTGACCCGTGATTTGGAAAACTGGTACGATTTGGACCCTGTCACACTTGGTATCGATGCCGAGGTTATGGCCAATCTGGATCACGTCTTGCGCGTGCAAAGCCTTGCCAACACACGCTATCAGCTTAGCACCGAGGATTCCCTGGAAAGCCTAGAGCTGATCCCCGAGGGGGCAGCGATAACACCGGAGCTCGCGGCCGAGGTAAGCAGAATTGCACACGACCAACCAACGTTGTCGTTGCTGATGTTCTCGGAGAACAATGAATACGGGGCGTTGGTCCTGTCTACCGATTTCGGGGCGATTCCGGTGCAAACTGACGATGTGGTCGATGAGCTGGATTTCGCGGCAGACGAGCTGGATCTGGCCCTGGATTCCTTCGTGATTGATGTTGATGACACCGCAGTCACGGCCGAAGTCGATTTCGAAGATACGTCGCCGGCAGTTTACACGGGCTTCATGAATGCATTGACAGCCATATACGGCCAAGCCGAATACGCGGCTGCGTTCGAGTTTTACCCCATCGGCACTGCAGGCATGATGGATACGGCGATGGATTCAATGATTCAGTCCGGCTATCTTGGCATGATCTCGGTATTTATCATTATTTTGCTGCTTTATACACTGTTCCAAACGGGCTCCGCCGTAATGTGGCCAGTAACGGCCGTGGTCAGTTCGTGCATCTGGTTGTTTGGCGGTATGGCGTGGTTAGGCATTCCATCGTCTAGCCTAATCTCCTTGTCTGTCATGTTGGTGCTGGCTGTTGGAATTGCAGACTGTGTGCACGTGATGAGCGAATATTTGTTGTTCAAACGTGAAAGCATGAACCACGAGGACGCAATCGAGAAGTCTTTCGAAAAGACAGGTGTTCCGATTTTGCTGACCACGATCACGACAATGGCAGGTATGCTGGCGATTGCATTTGGCGGCGTTGGGCAGTTTGTGACGTTCGGGATTACGTCTGCTATCGGGGTCGCGCTGGCGTTTGTGTTTACTGTTGCCGTACTACCTGCATTGTTGGAGTTTTGGCATCCGCATTCGGATAAAAAGCCCGCAAAGAAGTCTTGGAAACGAGCGATGTTTATCATCTTCTTCCCCTTCTCGATCATCCGTTGGGGATCGAAGAAAATCGGGCTTAGCTGGCTGTTAAGCGCCATTTGGTTGCAGCCCTTGCTGGATAAAGTACCTGATTTCTCATTCCGGTGGCGGTATCCGATTATTGCAGTCTTTATGGCGGTTTTCGTGGTTTGTGGATACGGCGCAACGAGGGTAAAGATCGACTCTAATCTGGTGGAGTTGTTCAAGGACGGCAATCCGGTACGCGTGGCCTACGAGATCGTAGACGAGCATATGGCGGGCACTGGGTCGATGGAGGTGATGATGGACTTCAACGCCTCTGACGCGATGAGTGATCCTGACGTGTTGATGGCAATTTCGAACCTGCAGGACATTCTAGAGAGCGAATACGGGAAATACGTGGTCCGCACCAACTCGTTGGCTGATCTGGTGAAGGACACCAACAAGATCATGAATGGCAATGATCCGGCGGCTTATGCCATTCCAGAAGATCCGCTCGCGGTCTCGCAACTGCTATACTTGTTCAACAGCTCCAACCCCAAAGATCGGCGGTCGCTGGTGTCGGACGACTATTCGCGCAGCCACATCACCATTCAGCTGCGAAATGCTGGAAGCCATGAATATGCGATATTCTTCGAAGGTATTCAGGCGGATATCGACGATACTTTGAGTGTCGTACGCGGCACCTATCCTGAAATGGAGACTAGCGTCACCGGATCTTTCGCAATGATGATGCGGATGAGTGATGTGATTTCCAAAAGCCAGTTTAGATCCCTTAGCTTGGCGATTGTGATTATCTCTATCATTCTCACCCTATCGCTTGGTTCGCTGACGGGTGGGTTACTGGCGATCATTCCCAATATGCTGCCTGCCATACTGGCGTTTGGTTTAATGGGGTTGCTGGGCATACCGCTTGATACAGATACGTTGATGATCGCACCGCTGATAATCGGGATAGCGGTGGATGATACGATCCACTTCGTTACGCATTACCGAATGGCTTTAGCAAACAGAATAAAGCCCGCGGCCGCCTTGGTTCAAACCGTAAAAGAAGTCGGCCAAGCGGTAACATTTACGTCCATGGTCTTGGGATTGGCCTTCTTCATGCTTAGCTTTAGTGATTATCTAGGCTTGGCAAAGGTAGGTATATTCGGATCGTTAGCTATATTCGTGGCGCTGTTGTGTGACTTATTATTCCTGCCAGCCCTGATTTACGTGTTCAAACCGTCTTTCGGTGTTAAATTCAAAGACGACCCAACGGAGGCAACCTGATGTTACGCTCAAAACGTGGTTTTCTGTTCGCAAGTTTACTGGCTGTATCCAGTGTTCTAATCCCCTCGGTCGGGTTCGCGCAATCGGCGCGTTCGATCATGGAACGAGTGGATGCGAATGCGTTGAGCCAGAATAATTCGGTGTTTTCGATCATGAAAATCGCAACCTGCAAGTTCGGGATAAGTGACGGGAAAATCCGGTGTACAGCGCGGGCTACGGTGAAAAGCCTTGAGAGTGCCTCGATTACCACTGGACCGGGTGGCAAGGATTCCCAAGGTATTACGTTTATTCTGGAACCTGCATCGGAACGCGGGATCGGGATGTTAAGTTATACCTATGAAAACAATAAACCGAACGAGACTTGGTTGTATCTGTCGGCGTTGGGCAAAGTGAAACGGATCGTTTCATCGAATTCTTCCAGCAGCGAACCTGTTAGTTTGTTTGGATCAGAGTTTACGACCGAGGATCAAGAAACCGGCAAGCTGGATGATTACACTTATACGCTGCTGGAAACGATTACGTTCAAGGGTCGCAAAACCTATGTTATCGAGCAAATTCCAACCCCTGCCCGCGCGCGCCAAAGCCGTTATGCACGGACAGTTATGTGGATTGATGCAGATCGGTACGTTAACGTTAAAGCCGAGATGTAGAACCGCCGCGGCAAGGAAATTCGCCGTGTGATTGCCGACAAAATCGAACGTATAAACGGAGTGTGGATGGCGCGGAGTGTGACAGCTATGAACCTCGTGACCAACCGTCTGTCGAACATGAAGATGGAGGCGTTGTATTTCGGCGTTAACATCGACCCAGCCCTGCTAACCCAGCGTGCCTTGACCGACACGGCGTTCCGTGAACGGCATCTGGATGCGCTGCGGGCGCAGGCTAACTGAGGAAAGAAGATATGCGTTTACCCATCGCTATTGTTGCCATTGCACTTGCATCACCTGCTTTTTCGCAGGAACTGGATCTTGATTTCGATAGTTTCGATTTCGATGAGGACTCCGAGATTATCATAGACGAATTCCCTCAGCCTGCACTTGAGGTTTCTGCCTCTGTCGGCCTTTCCTATGCTGGTATTGGTGCGCTTAACGAAAGCTGGGCGGCGCAGATAAACTTGGCGAACGAGCACTCATTAGGGTCACTTGGGTATCTCGAGTGGGCAGCAAACGCTGCGGTAGTCGATGACGTCGTGACGTTTGATTTGTCGCGCATCCATTTACAGAACTCGGCTGGCGATTTCAGTTGGAAGCTGGGCAAATACCGTATCGGCTGGGGCGAAATTGAGGGCGCCGCTGTGCTCGATGTTGTGAATTCAGGGCTATCGTTCGGTGGGTCCAGCCTGCCAAGCGACGAGCTGCCCGGGCAGTGGTTTATCGGCGTTGATTACTTCGCGAACTCGTTTGTTGTTTCCAG
>JAGLUD010000474.1 GCA_023134935.1 Paracoccaceae bacterium
TCCGGAAAATCCTCGATAAAGCTCTCTCGGTTTTCCCAGTGGATGGTCGATCGCCGCCCGTCCAACAACCCTGCCTTCGCCATCAGATAAGTCGCTGTGCACAGCCCGCCAATCGGCATGCCTTTGCGCGCCTCGCGCCGTATCCAGTTTAACATGCGGGGTGTTACGGCTGGCTTGATGCTTAGACCACCGCAAAACATGATCGTTTCATTGCGGCCAACCTCTTCCAGCCCCATGTCCACATTCAGCGTCACTCCGGCCGAGCATGTCACCGAAATTCCGTCGTCTGACGCTATTCGCCATTGATAGATTTCGTGGCCCGACAAACGGTTCGCAATCCGCAGCGGTTCAATGGCGCTGGTGAACGCCATTAACGAAAATTTGGGCAACAGCATAAAGACGAATTTGGTAACTTTAGTTTCGTTAGAACCAACCATTTGCAGCCTCGCAAAAATAAGATGGCACGTCGGGTGTTAGCGACGTCGCAAAGTCACCATTGGCGATTCTAAGGGTATGGTCAATGGAAAATGCTTCCCCTATAAGTGCCAAGCTAATTTTTATGGATAGGAGCATGATCATGCCTGCAACTTGGACCAAATCTGACTGGCGCAACAAACCACGTATTCAGATGCCCGAGTATACCGACCCCGCAGCCCTTAAGCGCGTGGAAGAAAAGCTGGCGACCTATCCACCTTTGGTCTTTGCTGGCGAGGCGCGCCGTCTTACGCGCCAGCTTGGTGAAGTGGCTGAAGGCCGTGCGTTCCTGTTGCAAGGTGGCGACTGTGCCGAGAGCTTCGAGGAGTTTAACGCTGACCTGATCCGGGACACCTTCAAAGTGATGCTGCAGATGGCTGTGGTGCTGACGTTTGGTGCGAAGAAACCTATCGTGAAAATCGGCCGTATGGCGGGGCAGTTCGCCAAGCCTCGTTCGGCCGACACGGAAACGATTGGCGGCGTTGAGCTGCCTTCCTACCGTGGTGACATTATCAACGGCTTTGAGTTCACACCCGAGGCGCGGATTCCTGCGCCTGATCGCATGCTTGAAGCCTACACCCAGTCTGCCGCATCGCTGAACCTTTTACGTGCGTTCAGCCAAGGTGGCTTTGCGGACATCAAGCGTGTGCATCAGTGGACTTTGGATTCGACCAAGGACACCGAAGGGTACGAGGAATACCACGAATTGGCGAACCGCATTGGTGAATCGCTTTCGTTCATTGAATCAGCCGGTGCAGGCGATGCGGAAAGTATGAAGCGCGTCAGCTTCTACACCAGCCACGAGGCCTTGTTGCTGGAATATGAAGAGGCCATGTGCCGCATCGATTCCACCACCGACCTGCCCGTTGCGGGTTCCGGCCACATGCTGTGGATCGGCGATCGCACCCGTCAACTGGATGGCGCGCACGTGGAATTCTGCCGCGGTGTGCAAAACCCGATCGGCATGAAATGTGGTCCGACGATTGAACCGGATGATCTGCTGCGCCTTATCGATAAAATCAATCCCGAAAACACTCCGGGTCGTATGACGTTGATTGCTCGGTTTGGCCAAGGCAACGTTGACAAACACCTGCCAGCTTTGATCCGCGCCGTTGAACGTGAAGGCAAAAAAGTCGTGTGGTCTTGTGACCCGATGCACGGCAATACGATCAAATCGAACAGCGGCTATAAAACCCGCCCGTTCGAGCGTGTTCTGGGCGAGGTACGCGAATTCTTCGCTGTCCATCAGACTGAGGGCACCTACGCAGGTGGCGTGCACTTCGAGATGACCGGCAAAGACGTAACCGAATGCACAGGCGGCACCCGTGCCGTAGCTGACGGTGATCTATCGGATCGTTACCACACCGCTTGCGACCCACGCCTGAATGCGACGCAGTCGTTGGAACTGGCGTTCCTTGTGGCTAAAGAGTTGCAAAAACGCGAGGAAGCGTAAGTTTGCGTTACCTCGTACTAACCGCTTCTGCAGGCGTGTCAGACCATCTGGCTGACCGCGCCTGCCAGATGGTTCAGGGCGACTTGAACCGCTTGTCTTCCAGCGCGGTGGAAATCGCGTTTTCCGGTGATGTTCCAACAGATTTTCTGGCCGGCACGCCTATAGACGTCAACATCGTCCCTGCCGATAATCGCCGCAAGAAATTGCTTATCGCGGACATGGACAGCACCATGATCCCTGTGGAGTGCATTGACGAATTGGCCGACTTTGCTGGCGTTAAAGACCAAGTATCAGAAATCACCGAACGTGCCATGCGCGGCGAGCTGGGTTTTGAACAATCCATAAACGAACGTGTCGCGTTGTTGGCAGGGCTGCCAGAAGCCGTGCTTGAACAAGTTTACGCCGAACGTATTACGCTTAATCCCGGTGCGAAAACTCTGGTGCAGACGATGAATAAGCTGGGCGCGATGACAGCGCTTGTTTCCGGCGGATTTTTGTTTTTCACCAGCCGCGTGGCGGGCGAAACGGGGTTTCAGTTGAATCAGGCCAATTCGCTGATCGTCGAAAATGGCAACCTTACCGGCAAGGTTGAAATGCCAATCCTTGGCCAACAAGCCAAA
>JAGLUD010000475.1 GCA_023134935.1 Paracoccaceae bacterium
AAATGTGCTGAAGGCAGCTGATATTCCGTTCATCGCTTTCAAGTACGCAGAAAATTCCGGTCAGATGCAGCCGATCCGCGAGCAAGCTGGAACTTTTGTCGATTCAATCAAGTTATGGAGCGCCGCATGAAACCTTCTATTGTGAAAGCCCAGCCCGGAGACGTCGAAAAAGACGCCTCGATGATTTTGCAAAAACAGATGATGGCGAAGCACTATGATCGCTTGACCAGTGCACCGGAGACTGGTGAAAAAGTGGCATCTACTTTCGTTCCTGGAAACTTGAACGAACTGCTCATGTGTTTTGACCTGGTTAACAACCTGCCCGAAGTAAACGCCATCCAAAGTGGTCTACGCAAGAAAAGTGGCGGCTATATCATGGAGGCCGAGCGTGCAGGACATTCCGAAGATGTTTGTACGTACGTGAAATCCGACATCGGCATGATGTTGAAGGGTAACATCGGCCCTAACGGTAAAGAGCTGCCCAAGCCGGACGTGTTGCTATTGTCTTACACGGGTTGTTTCACCTTCCTGAAATGGTTCGAGTTACTGCGCGAGCAATACAAATGCCCCACGATATTTTTGCAAACTCCATATGTGGCTGACGGTAAAATCACACCGAATATGATCCAGTATATGGTCAAACAGCTTAAGGAAACGGTGATACCAACGCTTGAAGAAGTTTCCGGTATTAAATTCGATATTGACCGGTTACGCGAGTATCTGCGCAAGTCCGCCAAGGCAGAAGACGATCTGGTTTACATCCTTGAAACAGGTAAGCAAAAACCTTCACCAATCGATGCCTATTTTGGTGGTATTTATTATATCGGACCAATATTTGGTGCCTTCCGCGGTACTGACGATGCGATCGACTACTATCGCTTCTTACGCGAAGAAGTTGACAAGCGGATACTGCAAGGGTTGGGCCCTATTACGCCTGAAGGTCCGATGGGCGAGGAAAAATACCGTCTCGTTGTTGAAGGTCCACCGAACTACACCTCGTTCCGTCAGTTTTGGAAAATGTTCTATGACGAAGGTGCGACGGTTGTCTCATCGTCATATACCAAGGTTGGAGGTACTTATGATTATGGCTTCCGACATGATCCTGACAGACCGCTAGAGTCGCTCGCCGAATACTGCCTTGGTGTTTACACTAACCGCAGTTTACCGACGCGTATCGATATGCTCAGCGATTACATCAACGAATACGAAGCAGACGGGTTGCTTATCAACTCGATCAAAAGCTGTAATAGCTTCTCGGCGGGTCAGTTATTGATCATGCGTGAAGTTGAAAAGCGCACTGGTAAACCAGCGGCCTTCATTGAAACAGATCTAGTAGATCCACGTTACTTCTCGGCCGCGAATGTGAAAAACCGTCTTGAGAGTTATTTCCAGATGATTGAACAGAAACGCAGTGGGAAAGGGGCAGCAGCATGAAAACTTTCGTAGGTATTGATCTAGGTTCTACCACTACCAAGGCGGTTCTGTTGGACGAAGAAGAACGTATTTTGGGGCGTGGAATTACCAACTCGCGATCCAATTATAAAACCGCTTGTTCCGTTGCATCGGAGGAGGCCAAAATCGACGCACGGTTCACACTGTTTCGCCGTGAGTTTGGCGACGGTGAGTTGAATGCAGATGCTGAAAAATTCCTGTCGGAGCTGGAAAGTTCTTTTCGGTTGGAGCAGTTCCTCGAACAACTTGATGATCTTGAGCAGACTTGCACCAGGCTGGTGACCGGCCCCCGTTTTGAAAAAATCGGAGACGGGGTAAAGGCGGCACTTGCCGAAGTTTTCAAGCGCTTGCGCGGTGAATCTGCTGCCATGTATGCACCGGGCGCCGAACGCAAGTCAGACTTTTTCCGTGATATCGCCGGTTCACGTTACCTATCGCTATCCGAAGAAGTTGGGCGTGAAATGGATGTGGCATATGACGTGATGCTAAACGTCTATGACAAGTCGATCATCTCAGTGGAAAACCGCCCGCCTGCTGGTTCGCTGGATGAGAAGTTCGCTCGTGCGATGAGGCGTGTTTCCAGTGGCAGCGTGGATGCTGACCTTGGCAAGAAAGCCGAACGCGCACTAGGGGTTGAACTGGAAGAAACCTATCTTGTCGGCACAGGCTACGGACGTGTGACACTGCCCTTTTCCAAGGAGCATATCCGTTCGGAAATCCTCTGTCACGGGTTGGGCGCACACATGATGTACCCGGAGACCCGCACGGTTTTGGACATTGGAGGTCAGGACACCAAGGGTATTCAGATTGATGCAAATGGCATCGTTGAAAACTTCCAGATGAATGACCGGTGCGCGGCTGGATGTGGACGATACCTTGGATATATCGCTGATGAGATGAACATGGGTTTGCATGAACTTGGACCTTTAGCGATGAAATCCTCCAAACCGGCGCGGATCAATTCCACGTGTACAGTGTTTGCGGGGGCCGAATTGCGTGACCGTCTAGCGCTGGGCGAAAAGCGTGAAGATATTCTCGCTGGTTTGCACCGTGCAATTATTCTGCGGGCGATCTCGATCATTTCGCGTTCCGGCGGAGTTACAGACCAGATGACCTTTACCGGCGGTGTTGCCAAGAACGAGGCTGCTGTTCGCGAGCTAAAGAAGCTCATTCTGGAAAACTATGGCGAAGTGACCATCAATATTGACCCGGACTCGATCTATACCGGTGCATTGGGTGGAGCCGAATTCGCCCGCCGCGCCGCCGAGGGCCGTTTGGAAGGAGTAGTATAATGACGCTTACCGCAGGAATTGACGTAGGTACGGGTGCTGTAAAAGCCGTGATTTTTCGAGTTGAGGATGGCCGCGAGGAATGGCTGTCACGTTGTACACTACGTATTCGTCAACGTGATCCGATGGCTCTTTCACGTGAGGCCTTTGACCAGGTTTTGGAAGATGCCGGAGTGTCGGAAAGTGATCTTGACTATGTGGCAACAACCGGTGAAGGCGAAAGCATTCCGTTTCACACCGGCCACTTCTATTCTATGACCAGCCACGCGCGTGGTGCACGGTTCTTGAACCCCGCTACAGTGGCAATCATGGATTGCGGTGCTTTGCACGGTCGTGCCATGATTACAGATGAGAAGGGCAAGGTTACGAATTACAAAATGACCTCGCAATGTGCGTCGGGTTCCGGGCAGTTTCTAGAAAATATCGCGCGTTACCTCGGGATTGCACAAGATGAAATCGGAAGCCTTTCGATGCAAGCGGACGACCCGGAGGAAGTTAGCTCGATCTGTGCCGTGTTGGCGGAAACTGACGTTATCAACATGGTGTCGCGCGGCATTACTTCGCCAAACATCCTGAAAGGTATCCACTTATCTATGGCAAGTCGATTGGCGCGGTTGTTGAAATCTATCGGTGTTAAAAACGACCTGATTATGATGACTGGTGGCTTGGCATTAGACGAAGGTTTGTGTGAAGCGATGCGCGAACAGCTTGCCAAGATGAGGGGCGTTGAAGCCGAAGTGATTAATCACAAAGATTCGATTTATGCGGGCGCTGTTGGCGCAGCGCTCTGGGGTGCGTTCCGATACAACAAACTTGCGTCTTCCGGACAAATTCTAAAAGCTTCCTAAAGGAGATTACACAATGGCACTAATGATCGTTGACCCCTGCACAGCATGTGACGCGTGTGAACCCGTTTGCCCGAACGAGGCAATCAAAGAGGGCGACCCGTATTACACTATCGACCCGATGAAATGCACCGAGTGCGTCGGGGAAGAGGATGAACCGCAATGCAAGCTGGTTTGTCCAGAAGCGTGCATCATTGACAACCCTGACTGGGAAGAATCCGAAGAAGAGCTGCAGGCCAAATACGAAGCGATGCAGTGAATTAGTTGCTGGATGCGCTTGTTTTTACGGGCGCCCAATATATAACCCGCCAAAGTTTATTAAAATGCTTTGGCGGGTTTTTGTTTGTAAGAGTATTCTAGT
>JAGLUD010000476.1 GCA_023134935.1 Paracoccaceae bacterium
TCCCAAGCGGGCTTCCGGTAGATTAGAGCGGCGTCACTTTCAACGTCTTACCGCTTTGCATAATGCGCAATATCTGGTTGCTCTCTATGGTTACGGTTTCTGACGTGGTCCCATCGGGCCAGATAACCCGTAAAGTTACAGCCTGTAATGTGCCAAGCCCGAAGTGGGTCAACGCTGCCGAACCGCCTGCATGCCCACCGCCAACCGTTATCTCGCGCGATTGAACACCAGTGCCGCCATTAATTTCGATCCACGCACCGACTGCTTGCGGATTAGATCCATCTTGCCGGACATCAAGCATCAGCCAATTCCCTGCGTCGGCGGTGATGTTCTGGTAAATTTCGACAGGCGCACGCCGATTATTCACCACCAAATCAAGCAACCCGTCCAGATTGAAGTCCACCAATGCCGCTCCGCGGCTTCGATCCATCGTGGCAATGCCAGCCAAAGCTCCAGCTTCGCTAAATCGACCGTCCGGCGACTGCATTAACAAGTTGTTAGGGTCTGCTGTGGCACTGTCCAGCATCTGTTCAACATTCCCTTTAGCGATAAACACATCATCAAGGCCGTCGTTGTTCACATCTGCGAACTCCACATGCCACCCTGTCGAAGGCCGACCATCAACCCCGGTATATGGCCGATGCGCTGTCGTTCCTCGCCCATAGGTCGCGTCCATAAACGCCGGTCCGTTTTTCGATGTATCCAGCATTTGCATTTTTTGATCACCCATGCTGGTAAGGAACACCTCTGGCACTCCGTCGCCTGAAATATCGCGGCTTGCGATACCCATGCCCCAGATGCTGAAATCGTTCCAACCATCTTCCGGTCCGTATAGGTGTGGTTTGTCTTCCATCGCCCAGATTTGCTCGGTTCCACTCCGAACATAGTAATGCTTGTCGTTACTGACCCGTAAATCCTGACGACCATTTCGCCCCCAGTCGGAAAACAACATGGATAGCGGGCAATATCCCGGTGTCAGCGGGAATGCTTCATAAATACCGCCAACAGGGCGCATGAGATAACTGGTGTCACAAGCCTCAAATGGGCCTTCCGGATCGTCACGATTGACGTAGTTTCCTATGGCGAGCGTTGGCAGCGCGTTATCGCCCTCCCATGTTGCTGAGAAAGCAGTGGACCATTTATTCCCACCCGTCGCAGTCGGCATATCCATATCGCCAAAAGTGCAATCGCCGAACCCTTGCAAAACCTTGTTTTCCCCAACCCGCAAAACATAAATATCAAGATTTCCGTCACTATCCATATCCAACGGATAAGCACCGATAACACCCGTCATTGCCATGACCTCAGGTGTATCAACAACGAACGATACGTCTTGTCCCCTGTCAGATGTGTTCCGCAGTAAAACGGATGGGCTCTCGCCCCCTGCAAGGTACAGCTCAGGCATCAGGTCGCCATCACAGTCGAAGGCTGCGACGCCGCCACCTACGAAATGTTCCCACCCGCCGATGTATTGATGTTCGATAGCTGAATCGCCCGATACCGCCTGAAAGGCAGGCTGTGCAATTGCAGCTGACGACAATGTAACAGCAAGTAGAATGCCAGAGAAAAATTTCATTAAAGTTTACCCACTTTATTAGTTATCCATGCAGCTCAA
>JAGLUD010000477.1 GCA_023134935.1 Paracoccaceae bacterium
AATGCGGATAAGGTGCAGGCTTTGGCCGCCGAAAAGGGCGTGGCGGGGTATACGCTGGATGTGGCGGACGCGGATGCTATCACGCGGGTTTGCGCGCAGGTTGAGGCGGATCACGGGCCGTTATGGGGGCTGGTGAATAACGCCGGTATCTGGCTGGAGGGGGATTTCGATGCCTACTCGTCGGATGATATCAAAGCGGTGATGGACACCAACACGATGGGCACGATTAACATGACGCATACGGTGCTGCCGGGGATGTTGTCGCGTGGGCGTGGATCTGTGTTGAATGTAGTTTCCACGGGGGCGCTTTATACGCGCAAGTCGATCAGTGTTTATGCCGCCAGCAAGTGGGCCATTCGTGGATTTACCGGATGTCTCGAGGCCGAGTGTGCGCCCAAGGGCGTGCGGGTGATGGGGTTTTATCCGGGCAAGATTGCATCCAACATGTATGAAACGGCTGGGGTGGAGCGTGATCTGCGCGTTGCCATGACGCCCGAGCAGGCGGCTGATATGATTGTGACTATGCTTAACGACGAAAGCATGGTTTGGTCGCAGGTTAGCGGGCGGGCGTTGAAGGACTACGTCTGATTTGATTTGCAGGAGAGAGCTATGAAACCCATCGAACTTTACTATTGGCCAACCCCGAACGGTTGGAAAATCACGATTGCGCTAGAGGAAATGGGGCTGCCCTATAACCTGCATCTGGTGGACATTGGGGCGGGTGACCAGTTCAAGCCGGATTTCCTGAAGATCGCGCCCAACAACCGGATGCCTGCGATCATCGACCCTGACGGGCCGGACGGTGAACCAATTGCGATTTTTGAAAGTGGGGCGATTTTGCAATATCTGGCCCGCAAGACTGGCAAGTTTGGGGGCACATCTGAACGCAACCGTATCGAAGTTGATCAATGGCTAATGTGGCAAATGGGTGGTTTGGGGCCGATGGCGGGCCAAGCGCACCACTTCTTGAAGTATGCACCAGCGATGGAACCGCCTAATGATTTGCCCTATGCGAAGGACCGTTACCGCAATGAAACGGGGCGTTTGTATGGAGTGCTGAACCGTCGTTTGGAAGGCAGTGATTATGTTGCTGGCGAGTTTTCGATTGCCGACATGGCAATTTGGCCGTGGGCTTGTTTGTGGGAAAATCAGCAACAGGATTTGGCGGATTTCCCGCATATGGCCGCATGGCTGGACCGCATGTATGCGCGCCCAGCGGTGAAGGCCGGGCGCGACGTTGCCAAGGATATGCGCGGGAATTTGCAGGACAACAAGAAAGCGCAGAGCGTGTTGTTTGGGCAAAAGGCGCGTTAAGTGGGCGGTGAGATCAGGTTGCAGATGAACTTCGGTAAGGTTTCACTTAAATCTTCTGGTTTCATGACTTTAATGCTGTGCTTGTAGTATCGATCGACGTCATAGCCCAACCCAATCGCCGCGATCTCAATCTCATCGCCGGTTTCTAATTCCGTGATAACTTTGCGAATATGGTTCTCTAAAATGCTGGGGTAATTCGATGCTAGGGTGGAGTCATCAACAGGCGCACCATCTGAAACTACCACAAGGATTTTCTGGCTTTCTGGACGTGCGCGAAGCCGCTCCGCCGCCCAAAGAATAGCCTCCCCATCAACGTTTTCTTTCAGAAGGTCGCCGCGCAGCATGTTGTGAATACTTTGCGGCGCGCCCTTTTGAGAGCTATCGGCTGTCCGGTAAACAACGTGGAGTAAGTCACACAATCGGCCGGGATATAGAGGACGGTATTTAGCCAGCCAAGCCTTGCGAGACGCCCCGCCCTGCCAAGAACTGGTGGTAAACCCAAGAATTTCGAATCGCACACCAATTTGAGACCAACAATCAGCCGTGATTTCCGCCACTGCACATGCGTAGGTTTCAATTGTACCGCGCATGGAGCCGGAGTGGTCCAGAAGCAGGCAAATCACCACATCGTCAGGCTTTGTGGTTTCTATGCCCGTTCCTGCCTCCAAGACTTCACTCATTGCATCACCAGCGGCAGCTTTCCACGGAGCAGACTCCTCCTTGTAACCCTTCACCGCCTGCGCCCGCTCCGATTTATCCCCGACGCCGATCACATCGTCTAGCTGAGTTGCATCAATTTCGACATCAAATTCCGTGGTGAAGGTCGTATATTGAGTTGGGTGCGCAGTTAGGCGAGAATACAATTCTTTAAGGTGGTTCCACATATCACGCTCTCTTTTTCAGAGGCACGCTAACGCAAATACGTCAGAGTTCAAGCGACAACACCTGTTGCACGGCTTGCGCGGCCTCGGCGCCTTTTTTGGTGAAGTGGCCGGTGTAGAACTCCACGTGCTCCGCATTCGCGTGAAAATGATGCGGGGTCAGGGAAACCGAGAACATCGGGACGTCCGTTTCCAGTTGCGCGGACATCAGGCCATCAACCACGGCTGCGGCCACGAAATCGTGACGGTAAATACCGCCATCCACAACCAGCGCCGCGGCGACCACAGCGTCATAGCCCTTTTTGGCCAGACGTTTGGCCAGCAACGGCATTTCGAACGCACCGGGGACGGTGAAACTGGTAACCTCGTAGCCCGCGTTATCAGCGGTTAGTTGATCTACGAACCCTGTGTATGCCTGATCCACAATATCGGCATGCCAACCCGCCTTTATGAAGGCGATTTTCGGGGTGAGTGTCATGGGGTAACTCCTTATATCAGACACCAACCCAGAGCATCGAAAAAGGAGCGCGCGCAAACGCGCGAACCCTATTCTCTTCCATCCGGACTTTAACCGTCGGCTTCGGAATTTCACCGAGATCTGCTGACCCTCAAAAGAGGCGCTCGCGGGCTATAACCGCCGGTGGGGAATTACACCCCGCCCTGAGAATTGTTACCGGATGATTCCGGTATTGGGAATGTGGGGGATTGGGGGGAGGTTGGCAAGGGGGAGTGACTGTTGAAAACGTCGGCACGTTGAATTTAGACGCAACTCACACCATCTACATAACACGAAACATTGATTTCAAATATTGGAGAGAGCATGAGCAGCACGAATGATGGAACCGTAAGCAAACAAGAGCAGTTTTTATGGGGCGTGCAAACCTTAATGCTCCTAAATGCCCAGAATCTAGCTCTAGAAAATGAAACCGCTATTAAAGACAGGCACCTAATCTCAGCAACTGGCAACTTTACTAACATCCACCTTGCTCTTGTTGCATCAAAAAGAATTCCGCCTAACAAGGATGTTACGGACGCCATTCACGAGTTCTATTATTCTTTTATTCCAGAATACAAAGATATGGCTAACCGGCCGACACATAGTTGGCTGGTTGGCATCCGTTGACCCTAGCCTCTCCCCTTTTTCTGATATAGGAAACTCCAAACAATCGGAGCTGATCCTATGACCCAGACCCTGACCATCACCCGCCCTGATGATTGGCATTTGCACCTGCGCGATGGCGCGATGTTGGAGGGGGTGCTGCCGGAGACAGCTCGGGATTTCGGGCGGGCTATTATCATGCCTAACCTTGTACCGCCTGTTGTGACTGCGAAGGATGCGGCGGCGTATCGTGGGCGGATTATGGCGGCGATGCCTGACAGGGCGGATTTTACTCCGCTTATGACGTTATATTTGACCGAGACTACCGATGCCGACGATGTGGCGGCGGCGGATGCGTCCGGCCTGATTACGGCGGTGAAGCTGTATCCGGCGGGGGCTACTACGAATTCGGACTCGGGTGTCGCGAATTTCGACAAAGTTCAAGGTGTGTTGGAACGTATGGCCGAGATTGGTTTGCCGTTGTGTGTGCATGGCGAGGTCACGGACCCTAGCGTCGATATTTTTGACCGCGAGGCGGTGTTTATTGACCGTGTGCTCGACCCACTTCGTCGGCGTGTGCCGGAATTGAAGGTGGTGATGGAGCATATTACCACGGCTGATGGCGTCGCTTATGTGATGTCGCAGGATGAACGCCTTGGCGCGACGATCACCACCCATCATCTGATTATTAACCGCAACGACCTGCTGGTTGGCGGGATCAAGCCGCATTATTATTGTCTGCCCATCGCCAAGCGCGAGGAGCATCGGGTGGCTTTGGTTGAGGCCGCAACATCCGGCGATGCGCGGTTCTTCCTTGGTACTGACAGCGCGCCGCATTCGGACCCGAATAAGGAAAGCGCGTGTGGTTGTGCGGGGGTATTTTCCGCGACCAACACGATGTCTTGTCTGGCGCATGTGTTTGAAAACGCTGGCGCGTTGGATAAGTTGGAGGGGTTTGCGTCCCTTCATGGTCCAGCGTTCTACGGGCTGGCCCCGAATGCCGGTAATATTACGTTAACCAAACAGGTTGATCCGGTCGGGTTCCCTGCCAAAATCCTCACCGGAGCGGGCGACGTGACCGTCTTTGACCCCGGCTTCCCATTGCATTGGACAACATCATGACTGCTTTTAT
>JAGLUD010000478.1 GCA_023134935.1 Paracoccaceae bacterium
TGCCCACGGCGACGAAATGCGTAGCTTGCGCTTAACCAAACGGAGCCCGCAATGACCACAAATTTTGACGAACCAATCGAACGCCGCAACACCCATTCGAACAAATGGGACGATATGGAGCGCGTTTATGGCATCAGTGCGGATGACGGCATCCCAATGTGGGTAGCGGATATGGATTTCCGGTCGCCACAATCCATATCGGATGCGATGCAAGAAGTGGTCGATGGAAGTCTTTACACCTATTACGGTGATTTCAGCAGCTACAAAGAATCGATTTGCAACTGGATGGATCGTCGCCACGGTTGGAAGGTCGACCCGTCGTGGATTCTAAGCGTAAACGGCTTGGGTAATGGCGTTGCGTTGGCAATACAGTCTTACACCGAAGAAAACGACGGTGTGATTTTATTTACCCCAGTCTACCATGCATTCGCCACGGCTATTCGTTCAAACAACCGTCGGGTTGTTGAAAGTGAAATGGTTAACAATAACGGTCGCTACGAATTAGACCTCGATGCCTTGGAAGCACAGCTTCAGGGCGACGAAAAAATGGTTATATTCTGTTCGCCACATAACCCGGGCGGGCGCGTCTGGTCGGTTGCTGAACTGCAGGCGGTTGCCGCGTTCTGCGTCAAACACGATCTGATACTGATCTCGGACGAGATCCACCATGATCTGGTTTACGCCGGCAACAAACACACCATGATGTCCTTGGCAGCGCCTGACATTCAGGATCGTCTTTTGATCATGACCGCGACGACGAAAACCTTCAACATTGCGGGCGCGCATATCGGCAATGTCATCATTTCAGACGATGCACTTCGCGAAAAATTCGTGGCAAAGATGAATGCGGGCAAAGTATCCGCTAACCGTTTCGGATATCATATGGCCGAGGCCGCCTATAACGGTGGCGAAGAATGGCTGAACGATTGGTGCGAATATATGGCTGAGAACAAGCGTATATTCGACGATGGGATCAACGCCATTCCTGGTCTCCGTTCGATGAAACTAGACGCAACTTATTTAGCGTGGGTGGATTTCGTCGACACTGGCATGTCGCAACAAGAGTTTACCGATCGAGTGGTGAAAACCGCCAAAGTAGCACCAAATATGGGCGACACATTCGGCAAAGGCGGCGAAAACTTCCTGCGTTTCAACATCGCCACCCGTCGTGAGTTGGTCGAAGAAGCCGTCAAACGTATCGCCGCTGCTTTTGCCGACCTTCAATAACTGATCTCGCGACCCTACGTTTTGGATTGCGCTTTTTAAAAATCGGCATAGGGTTGCCGCATGACCAAAACTAAAATGTCCGAGGGCGCCGTTTGGCTAAACCGGACTACCCCGCCACATGTGATGACGCTTGTGCTGCTCGCCAGTATTTCTGCGTTGAATATGAATATATTCCTGCCGTCCTTACCCGGAATGGCAGCCTATTTTGATACCGATTACGGGTTTATGCAGTTGGCGATCTCGGCCTACCTCGGGATCACCGCAGTATTGCAGCTTATCATCGGCCCGTTGTCTGACCGCTACGGTCGCAGGCCAGTATTGCTGGGCGGGCTAACGATTTTCCTGCTGGCAACCATCGGCTGCATATTTTCCCCTAATGTCGGCGTGTTCCTGTTCTTCCGCATGATCCAAGGCGCAGTCGCTGCCGGTATGGTCCTGTCCCGCGCCATCGTGCGCGACATGGTCGAACCATGGGAAGCGGCCAGTATGATCGGCTATATCACCATGGGCATGTCGCTGGTTCCAATGATCGGCCCCGTGCTTGGTGGTTATCTTGACCAGAACTTCGGCTGGCAAAGTTCCTTCACGTTGGTGCTGGTATTCGGTGCATTAGTCCTGTGGCTTGTCTGGGCCGATTTGGGTGAAACCAACACACAAAAATCCGCCAGCTTCAAAGCGCAGTTCAAAGCCTACCCCGAACTAATCCGATCCCGTCGCTTCTGGGGCTATGC
>JAGLUD010000479.1 GCA_023134935.1 Paracoccaceae bacterium
TCGCCAATCAGCGCCACCCGCCGACAAGCCCCAACATCCCAAGGCATCGCCCCCTCAACTTTTGTCCGCACCCACTCGGCCCCGGCACGCGTTTTGCCCGCGCCGCGGCCGCCCAAAATCACCCACGTAGTCCAGTCGCCTTCAGGGGCAGTTTGATGCCCCTGAAGCGCCCAGACATCAAACAGCCACGGTAAACTCAGCACCGCATTCGGGCTTAACCCGTCAAGCAGTTCCTCCACTTCCTCGGGGCTGAGCGAGCCTAATAAGCCGCTCAACGATTTCCCGACGCGCCGCCGCAAGGTCGAGGGCGCACGCCCCTTCCCCGCCGCTACGTTGTTCGTAACTTCGTTTTGCAAGATCTGCCTCGATTGTAATTACCGACTGCAAAGACTTGCGAAAATCGTTGAGCGAGGTGTTAACCTCTTTCACCGTCACATCGCCGTCCGCCTGCAGTCGCTCCACGGTCGCCTCTAAAGCAACCTTCAAAGATGCATAATTCGACCGCGCAGATTTCAACATCTGCGCGTCCGCTTCCCGATCCACGGGAGTCTGTTTTTTCATATATGTAAGCTTTCACTGCTCCGCATGAGCAGAAACAGAAAAACGGCCCCGATCTTTCGACCGTGCCGTTTGCCCACTTCTTCCAGCTTGCCTAAAGGTATACCCTAGAGCGTTCGCAATGTCAATCACTAAATCTAAGGTTGTGCGATATTAATTCGAAGAACGCTCACGCTCAATCTTCCGCCAAGCCGCAACATTCTTGTTATGCTGTTGTAAACTCTCGGCAAATGCGTGACCACCAGACCCATCCAACACGAAATAATAAAACTTCGAAGTCTCCGGATTAGCTGTAGCCAATATAGCATCCCGCCCCGGATTAGAAATCGGAGTCGGCGTCAAACCCGCAATCTGATACGTATTATATGCCGTTTCCTTCGCCAGTTCCGACTCGCGCAAGCCGCGACGAATACGTTCCTCGCCATCCGTCAGCCCATATCGCAACGTCGCATCCGCCTGCAAACGCATGTTCGCCGCCAGCCGATTATAAAAAACCGAGGCCACCAGCCCCCACTCACCAGCCCCACCAGCTTCGCTTTCCACGATCGAGGCCAAGATCAACAGATCTTCCTTGCTCTCAAGCGGCAACCCATCGGCCCGCCCTTCCCACGCTTCATCCAATATCGCGATCTGTGCTACCAGCATCCGGTCCACAACCGATTGCTTTGTGTCACCGCGCTGGAAACTATAGGTATTAGGCGCCAACATCCCTTCGGCAGGCAAACTTTCGATCTCACCCGTTAAGTCTTCGTTAGCATTTATCCGCGCCACGATTTCCGTAATATACATACCCTCGGGAATGGTTACGAAATACTGAATGCTCTTACCTTCAACAAGAATGTCCAAAATTCCGTCCATCGAACTACCTGCTGGCAGCACATATTCCCCGAATTTCAGCTTGGTATCGCGCCCCGTGTACCGTGCGCCAATCCGAAACAGTTGATCGTTAGAAATTGCGCCGACGTCCAGTAAGTTCTCCGAAACGGCCCCCAATGTTGCGCCGCGCGCCACCTCGATGACCAGATCCTCCGCCAGCGGTCCCTCATTACGAAACTGCCCTTGCGCCCAAGCGACAAAACCGCCCAGCGCTACAATCAACAAAATTAGAAACGTAAAGGCGTTCGCCGCAATACTACGGCCCATTTATTGAACTTTCCCCATAACGAGCGAGGCATTCGTGCCGCCAAACCCGAAGGAATTCGACAATACCACGTTGATTTCCCGCTTAACCGCTTTATTCGGTGCCAAGTCCAATTCGGTATCAACCATCGGGTTATCCAAATTAATAGTCGGCGGCGCGATTTGATCACGCAACGCCAGAATACAGAAAATCGCCTCAACAGCACCTGCCGCTCCCAGCAAATGTCCGATTGCAGACTTCGTAGAAGACATCGTAGCCCCCTTCGCCGCATCACCCATCAGTCGCCCGACTGCACCCAACTCAATCGTGTCCGCCATCGTCGAAGTGCCGTGCGCGTTGATATAATCCACCTTGCGATCACCAATCGTAGACATCGCCAGCTTCATCGACCTCTCGCCGCCTTCACCCGAAGGGGCAACCATGTCGTAGC
>JAGLUD010000048.1 GCA_023134935.1 Paracoccaceae bacterium
AGGATCCGCAAGCCAGTTTGAACCCACGAATGACAGTTGGGTCGATTATTGCAGAACCGTTAGACGAACACACAAAACTGTCCAAAGCCGAAAAACGCGAAAAAGTTGGCGAACTAATGGACGCAGTGGGTTTGGCACGCCACTTTGCTGACCGTTACCCGCACGAATTTTCCGGTGGTCAACGCCAACGTATCGGTATTGCCCGCGCGCTTGCGCTGGAACCAAAGTTTATTGTTTGTGACGAGCCTATTGCGGCACTGGATGTGTCCATTCAGGCGCAGGTTGTTAACCTTCTGGAAGACCTTCAGGAACAGCTTAGCCTGACATACCTGTTTATCAGCCACGACCTTTCCATGATCCGTCACCTCGCCACCCGTGTGGCCGTGATGTATCTGGGCAAAATCGTCGAGATAGCCCCGCGCGATGCGTTGTATGACACACCGTTGCACCCTTATACCGAGGCTTTGTTGTCTGCGGTCCCTCATCCGGATCCATCACAAGAAGCCACACGGGAACGGATCATCCTTAAAGGGGATGTTCCCAGCCCGTCGAACCCGCCGCAAGGCTGTAATTTCTGCACCCGGTGTCCGAAAGTGCAGGATATTTGTCGTTCCATAGAACCGGAATGGCGAGATTTCGGAGATGGGCGTTTTGCTGCCTGTCATTTGATTGATTAACCCAACGATGCGGGATCAACCCGCGCTTAATACCAACCTAGGAGAAAAAGTATGAAACTTAAAACATTGCTTATGGGAGCAGCCGCAGCGTCGGTCGTAGCTTCCGCAGCATATGCCGGTCGTGGTGACGACGGGCACGCCAACATTATTTATTGGCAAGCTGCATCCATTATGAACCCCTACCTTTCCGGTGGTACCAAGGACGTTGACGCGGCCTCGATGGTTGTCGAGCCTCTGGCACGTTACGACGACCAAGGTAACATGGTTGCATACCTCGTTGACGAAATCCCGACTGTTGGTAACGGCGGCGTTTCTGCTGACCTTACAAGCATCACGTGGAAATTGTCCGAAGGCCTGAAATGGTCTGATGGTTCCGCTGTTACTTCGGCTGACGTTGTGTTCACTGGCGAGTACTGCATGAACGAAGAAGGTGGCTGTCAGCAGCTTGCCAAATTCGGTGGTGTATCCAGCATTGAAGCGGTTGACGATCTGACTGTGAAAATCACATTCGATGCGCCTAAGCCTTTCCCGTATGGCCCGTTTGTTGGTGGTACAACGCCAATCATCCAGGCTGCACAGTTTGCTGATTGTGTGGGTGCAGCTGCGCCAACATGTACAGACGCTAACTTCGGCCCAATTGGTACTGGCCCGTTCGTTGTGACTGAATTCCGTGCGAACGATACTATCTCGCTGGAAGCTAACCCGAACTACCGTGACGCAACTAAGCCTGCGTTTGCATCTTTGACATTCAAAGGTGGCGGCGATGCGGCTGCGGCTGCACGTGCTGTTCTTGAAACAGGCGAGTTCGATTACGCTTGGAACCTTCAGATCGCACCAGAAATTCTGGCGCAGATGGAATCCAAAGGCATGGGTACAGTTCTATCCGGCTTCGGTCCATTGGTTGAACGTCTAATGATCAACCTAACAGATCCAAGTGCTTCGCTAGGCGATACACGTTCGACAGTTGCGAACCCGCATCCATTCATGAGCGATATGGCTGTTCGTCAGGCTTTGTCCATGGCAATCGATCGTCCGCTTCTGGTTGAAGTTGGCTACGGTAAAGCTGGTAAAGTTACTTGTAACGTTCTGCCTTCCCCTGCAATTTACGACTCGCCAAACAATGCTGGTTGTGAAGTTCAGGACATCGCCGGTGCAAACGCACTGCTTGATGGTGCTGGTTGGGCAATGGGTTCCGACGGTGTTCGCGCTAAAGACGGCGTTCGCCTTTCGATACTTTACCAAACATCCACAAACGCTGTTCGTCAGGACTTCCAAGCCTTGATCAAACAGTGGTGGGGTGAAATCGGCGTTGAAACAGAGCTGAAAAACATTGACGCAGCCGTATTCTTCGGTGGCGACCAATCCAGCCCTGATACATTCCAGAAACTGTTCGCAGATCTTGAAATGTATGCAAACAACTTCGACGGTACAGATCCTGAGGCCTATATGGGCAACTGGGCTTGTGACAAAGCACCTACTCCTACGAACGCATGGCTCGGCTCCAACATGCCGCGTTACTGTTCCGCAGAGTATGACGCACTTGTTAAAGAAATGGGCGGCACTGCCGACATTAACGAGCGCGCACGTCTGGCTATCGCGATGAATGACATGCTTATGCAAAGCTACACAATCATCCCGCTGGTTCACCGTGGTAACGTTGCTGCTGCTGCAAACACTCTTGGTGGTGTAGCGCTGAACGTTTGGGACTCCGATTTGTGGAAC
>JAGLUD010000480.1 GCA_023134935.1 Paracoccaceae bacterium
GGCGAGGTTTCGAACTACCATAACAACGGTATCCAGACTTGGTCTGTAGACAGTGACGGGGTGGTGGAAAATGTCGAGATTTCTTAGCGCTTCGTTGATAATCACCCTTCTCGCCTCCTCTGCATTCGCTGGCGGGATCGGACGCATAGCCACACCAGACGAAGTCGCCGCGTGGGACATCGACATCCGCCCCGATGGGCTTGGACTGCCCGAAGGTTCCGGCACTGTGGCAGACGGCGAAGGGATTTTCGAAGACCAGTGTGCCGCCTGTCACGGCGATTTTGGTGAAGGCGTTGGTCGCTGGCCTGTTTTGGCAGGTGGGTTTGATACGTTAACCAGCGACAGGCCGATCAAAACTGTGGGTTCCTTCTGGCCGTATCTTTCGACCGTTTGGGATTACATCAACCGCGCAATGCCGTTTGGCGATGCCCAGTCTTTAACCCCAAATGAGGTTTATGCGCTAACCGCATATATAATGTACCTAAACGAGATTGTAGATGATGAGGATTTCGAGTTGTCCAAAGCCAACTTCCTAGACCTCCCCCTTGGAAACGAGGGGAACTTCTACGCTGATGATCGGGAGACCACGGAATATCCTTTCTTTACCGACGCCTGCATGACGGATTGCAAAACCTCCATCGAGATCACCAAACATGCCAGCGGCAAAGACGTAACGCCCGAGTAGTTACAAAGCCCGCTGCGCCGCAAGTTTGCTCATGGCTTCACGTGTGTGATGGACAGCGGTTTTCGCGAACGAACGCATAATCATGATCTCGAAACCCTCCGGAATCGGCGTTATACATGACATCATATGTGCAAATTCCGTGCGCGCAGTATGCCCCTGTTTCAACGTGTCCAGGTCCAGTGAACAAAGGCGTGTCATAACTTCTGCCGCGTCGTCCCCGCCAAGCGTTAAGACAATCCACGCGTCGCTTTGATCTGTGACGGCAGCCCTTGTTTCCATCGCTTCAGCAAGTGTTTTCAGCGCAATATCACCGACAACAAACCATTGCCCTTGTCCGACCCACATCGCGCGTATGTGTTTCTTGGATGTAACATTACCCACGGTTGGCAACGCCAGTTTCACCACGGCCTTTAACGCATCGTTAACTGCCATCGCTTGCCCTTTGAAAGGCGCGACTGACAGAATATTTGAGGGAGGAGTACAGGCCAGTACCGCCTCGCCAATTTCGATGGGCTGTCCGATCAGGGTTTCGCTTGGAGTTAGTTTGAAATCAGCCACGCAACTTCTCCCCTTCTGGGTCATAGAACTGCGGCGAGACAATTTCACACAGCGTATCAACGTTCCGCAACAAATCGACCGCGCGAATTGTTTGCCCGATCCGCGCTTGCCCGCCTTTGACAAACGCCAGCCCGATCATCCCGTCCAGCGTCGGGGAATAGCAAACCGATGTCACATGACCTTGCATATTCTCTCGGATCGGGTCCGCATCAACATCGACCATGATCGAACCACCCAAAATCTGTCGCACCGGGCCAACGGGTCTTATCCCGACTAGTTGTTCACGATTGGGATCGAGCAGGCCATCACGTTGGCTGGAAACCTTACCTATGAAATCCTTTTTCTTGGACATCATGCCAGACATCCCCAGATCAGTCGCTGTAACGCGACCATCCATTTCGGCATGGGTCAGGAACCCTTTTTCGATCCGCAAGACGTTCAACGCTTCCATACCGTATGCACCGCCACCCAGCGCTTCGGCGCGTTTAACGAGTTCAACCATCAAAGCTTCACCGTATCGGGCGGGAACAGCGATTTCATACGCCAGCTCGCCCGAGAACGAGATGCGGAACAGGCGACCGAGAATACCACCGATCGCGACCTCACTGCACCCCATGAACGGGAAGCTCTCATCCGAGATGTCGCCTACCAGCTCAGCCAACAATTCGCGTGACTTCGGGCCGGCAACCGCGATTTGCGCCCATTGTTCAGTGACGGAAATCATTTTTACGTCGAGTTCCGGCCATAGGCATTGGGCGCAGAATTCAAGGTGCGACATCACCGGACCAGCCGCACCAGTCGTAGTCGTCATAACAAATTGGTTTTCACCCAGCCGCGCTGTGGTGCCATCATCCAGAACCATCCCGTCTTCGCGCAGCATCAGGCCGTAACGGACCTTCCCGACTTTTAGGGTCGAGAACATATTGGTGTAAACGCGATCCAGAAATCTGCCCGCATCCGGCCCCTGAATATCGATCTTGCCGAGCGTGCTGACGTCGCAAATCCCGACCGCCTCGCGCACCATGTTGACCTCGCGATCACAGGATTGCCGCCAGTGGGTTTCGCGGTCCTTCGGGTACCACGAGGCCCGATGCCATAGCCCGACCTCGATCATTTCGGCGCCGCTAGAGACCGCCCAATCATGGCTGGTGGTGAACCTTTCAGGCGCAAAGCCTTTGCCAGCGCCACCAGCACCAAGTGCGCCCATATGTACAGGTGTGTAAGGCGGACGGAAAATCGTTGTACCTGTTTCAGGAATACTTTGCCCCGTCAGTTCCGCCATTACTGCCAAAGCACCCATGTTGGACATTTTGCCTTGATCCGTAGCCATGCCTAACGTCGTGTAACGTTTCATATGTTCAACGGAGCGGAAATTTTCGCGGTGCGCGAGCGCGATGTCTTTCACCGTCACATCGTTCTGGAAATCCAGCCACGACCGTCCCTTAACATCAGGCACATGCCAATACGGAGTCACCGCGCCTTGAGCATCATCAGCGATCGGTACTTGTGGCCGCACCTGCTTCAAGCGCAGGTCTTTGAGTGCCGCTTTGGCCGCTGCCATGCCCTCTTTCAACGCGCCAAGGGTCGAGAAATTTCCGTTTGCCGCGCCAACGGCCGCCAAATTCGGAATACTTTCAGGTGTTGGCACAAACGCCGCGATATCCTCGCGCCACGCTGGTTTTCCGCCCATATGCCCTGTCAAATGCAGCGAGGGATTCCAGCCACCAGAAACCGCCAGACAATCCGCATTGATTTGTTGTACGGAGCCGTCCGAGGTTCGCACAGACAAGTGCTCAATCCCTAGTCGCCCACCGGTACCGATCACCGCCGCACCAGTGAACACAGGGCAATCAACATCTGGGGCTACATCCGATCGCGTGTCTATTAACGCCGTTACCGTGATGCCCAGTGCCAGCAAGTCTCGCGCCGTGCGCCAGCCGTCGTCGTTGTTGGTAAACACCGCCACGCGTTGCCCTGCCGCGACGCCGTAGCGATGTGCGTAGGTGCGAACGGCCGAGGCCAACATGATCCCGGGGCGATCATTGTCAGGAAACGCTATCGGGCGTTCCGTAGCGCCCGCAGCAAGGATGGTGTGTTTCGCCACGATCCGCCAGAATATCTGACGTGGAGCGCCGTGTGCATCCGCAATATGATCCGCTACACGTTCTACGGCGCCATAAGTTCCACCGTCGTATGCACCGGTTACGGTCGTGCGGGTCATCACCCGAACATTCGGCATTTCAACCAACTGTGCAGCAACCTCGGCCGTCCAGCGTTGCGAATGTTTGCCGTCCACCTCGGTCTGTTCGCTGTTTAACCGACCACCGATGATGAAATCCTCATCCGCCAGAATAACCTTGGCCCCGCCCTTGCCAGCCGTCAAAGCGGCCATCAATCCCGCCGGACCACCGCCAACAATCAGCACATCGCAATGCGCCCATGCCTTGTCGTAAACGGCAGTGTCGGCTTGCCCTGACAAACGCCCAAGTCCTGCGGCACGGCGGATAATCGGCTCGTAGACTGCCTCCCAGAATTTTTTCGGCCACATGAAAGTCTTGTAGTAAAACCCCGCGCCCAAGAAGGGCGACAGCAGGTCGTTCACCACCAACATATCCGCCTTCAGACTTGGAAAGCGGTTTTGGCTTTGCGCCACCATACCATTGTAAACTTCTTGCGTTGTCGCGCGCGTGTTAGGCGTGCGACCCGCGCCAACGCCAATCTCCATCAGTGCGTTCGGTTCTTCCGATCCCGCCGTCAGCACTCCACGCGGGCGATGGTATTTGAAACTGCGCCCCATAAGACGCAC
>JAGLUD010000481.1 GCA_023134935.1 Paracoccaceae bacterium
TCTTTGGAACTGACGACCTAGGCCGCGATATCTATTCGCGTGTGGCGCAGGGAACCCAGATTTCCTTGATGGTCGGCGTTGTTGGCGCGTTCATCGCGGTTCTGGTCGGCACACTTTACGGTGCTGTTTCAGGCTATGTAGGCGGTCGCACAGACCAGATCATGATGCGTATCGTGGACATCCTGATGGCCATCCCGTTCATGTTCGTTCTAATCCTGATGCTGGTGGTCTTCGGGCGATCTATCGGGATGCTGTTCATCGGTATCGGCCTTCTGGCTTGGCTGGATATGAGCCGTATTGTTCGCGGGCAAACCCTGTCCATCAAGAACAAGGAATTCATCGAGGCTGCACGCGCCACAGGCGTTTCGGGCTTCAAGATCATCACCCGCCACATTGTTCCCAACCTGTTGGGTGTTGTGGCCGTGTACGCGACCTTGCTGGTACCGGGCATGATCTTGACCGAAAGCTTCATCTCGTTCCTTGGTCTAGGCGTTCAAGAACCCAACACCAGCTGGGGCGCTTTGATTTCCGAAGGCGCAGGCACCATCCGCTACGACACAGAATGGCAATTGCTGTTCCCGCTGGCGTTCTTTGTGGTCAGCCTGTTCTGTTTCTATTTCATTGGCGATGGTCTGCGTGACGCGCTGGACCCGAAAGATAGGTAGTCGCTATGAGCTTACTTGAAGTTAAAAACCTGAGCGTCGAATTTTCGACCGCCGATGGTGCGGTCCGCGCCGTCAACAATGTCAGTTTCAGCCTCGAAGAAGGCAAAACGCTGGCCATCGTGGGCGAATCCGGTTCCGGCAAAAGCCAAACCGTTTTCGCGATGATGGGATTGTTGGCACAAAACGGTAAGGCAACCGGCAGCGTGAAGTTTGAAGGGGACGAAGTCCTTGGACTAACAGGCGAAGCCTTGAACGCTATTCGCGCACAAAAAATGGCCATGATCTTCCAAGATCCAATGACCAGCCTTAACCCCTATATGCGCATTTCCGACCAAATGGCCGAGGTGCTAGTGCATCACAACGGGTTATCGAAATCCGACGCGATCAAGCAATCGGTCCGGATGTTGGACGCGGTTAAAATTCCCGAAGCCAAAAATCGTGTGCGGATGTACCCTCACGAATTTTCCGGTGGTATGCGCCAACGCGTAATGATCGCAATGTCGCTGCTATGCCAGCCGAAGTTACTGATCGCAGATGAACCGACAACGGCACTGGACGTTACGGTTCAGGCACAGATCATGCGCTTGCTGGCTGAGATTCAGAAGGATTTCGGCACGGCGATTATCCTGATTACCCACGACCTTGGTGTTGTGGCTGGTAACAGCGACGACACCCTCGTGATGTACGGCGGGCAGGTGATGGAGATAGGCACAACCGAATCCGTCTATGCCGCCCCCACGCACCCCTACACCCAAGGCCTGATGAGCGCGGTTCCCCGCGTGGATTCGGTACTGGACAAGTTAGTTACAATCCCGGGCAACCCGCCCAACATGATGAATATGCCCACCGGTTGTCCGTTTACACCGCGCTGCCGGTTTGCCATCGAAAAGTGTCTGACAGAAATGCCAGCCCTTATTCACAGCGGTGGCGATGAAGGCCATATGCGTGCCTGCAATGTCGCCAAGGAGGACTTGGTATGAGCAACGAAACCATCATGCAGGTCGAAGACCTAAAAGTGTTTTTCAAGGTTACACCAACAGGCGCAATGCCATGGACCAAGAAACATATCCTGAAGGCTGTTGACGGTGTCAGCTTCGATCTGAAAGCCGGTGAGACCCTCGGGATCGTTGGTGAATCCGGCTGTGGTAAGTCCACATTGGCACGCGGCGTTATACGTCTTATTCCAGCCGAATCCGGTCAGGTTCTTTGGCTAGGCCAAGACGTTATGGAACTTGACCACAAGGAAATGCGTGCACGTCGTCAAGAAG
>JAGLUD010000482.1 GCA_023134935.1 Paracoccaceae bacterium
GGCATGAACCTGTTCATCATCCACTCCATCGCGCCGGAAATTCCAATCACCCAGACCTATCGCGGTGTAGCGCCATTTGTTCTGTCGGACATTATCCGCGTGGGCATACTTCTTGGCTTCCCGTCCATCACATTGTGGATGGTGCGGGTTATGTTTTAGTCAGGAGAGCCTCCCCCACAGAGGCTCTCCGACTTCCCCATCGTGAAGGCGTCCCTTCACGCTCGCACTAGCAAAGCTGTGACGTTGAAATCCGAACTATAAGAAATTGCGGGAGGCCGTGCCAAATCCGGCTTCTGCCAGGATATTCCGCTGGCTCCTTCTTATCACAAGCGGATCTGCTAACAACAATTACGTACTTAAAATTCGATCTATCTAACTGAATTCGCCCGAAATCGGGCAGTTAACGGTATATGTACCACTTAAATCCACATTACCCCTCAAAACCCCTCGACACCGTTCAAAAACTGTGGTTTTCCACAAGTAATCAGAGAAACAGGCATAAATTGAGCAAGACAGCTGAAATATATTCGTCGCACCGTGCGCATGAACTTCTAGGAGTCCTGCGTGAAAACGGCGGCTCGTGTCGCACGGCGGAGCTTGCGACCCTGTTGAATGTCTCGGAGGAAACGGTTCGGCGCAATATAAAGCACCTCGCGAAAGAAGGCGTTGTTATTAAGGTTCATGGCGGCGTTTTGCTGGCCAACCGCAACGAGGAGCCTGCCTTCGGTGAACGCATGGAGGTCAACCGCACAGCCAAGCGCGCGATGGCGAAATGCGTTGTGGGGATAATCGAGGATGGTGCCTCGATGTTCATCGATAATTCCTCCACCACCACATTCATTGCCGATGCATTGCGGAAACGCAAAAACCTGTTTGTGGTGACAAATTCCATCAAAGTTGCCGAGCGTCTGTCGGCCCACAACCATAATCGCGTGTTTTTCGCGGGCGGCGAGCTGCGCGAAACTGATGGCGGAAGCTATGGCGCGGGCGCGATGGAATTCATCAAGGGGTTCAACCCCGATTACGCAATCCTGTCGGCAGCGGCGGTGAATTCGGACAACGGATTTATGTCCACTGACCTGTCGGAGGCCGAATTTGCAAGCGCTTATGCAGCACAAGCAAACGCCAGCATTGTTGTCGCGGACCAAAGCAAAATCGGACAGAACGGCCCGATCGTTTTCGCGGACACCGCAACGATCGATGTATTGGTGACGGACATCCCTCCCCCCGCCAAATTCAAGGCTGCCGCGAAGGCCGTAGGAATGAAAATAATCGTCGCCACCGAAGTGGACGCAACCAAAGACAAGGACAGCAAATGAACTTTCAAGATACACATCAACAGGTTGCTGACCTCGCGCTGAAAACCGTGGACGAGGCATCAGATACCGCCATGTCCTATTTCCGCCAATTGTTGGAAGTTGAGACCAAGGGCGACGAAAGCCCTGTCACCGTGGCTGACAAAAATGTTGAAGCGCAGATCCGCAAGTCGCTGGCCGCGGCCTATCCAGACTTCGGAATTCTGGGCGAGGAATTCGGTAGCGATAACCTTGATGCTGAGACGTATTGGGTCGTTGATCCGATCGACGGCACGCGTTCGTTTATTTCAGGGATGCCGCTGTTCGGGATGCTGTTGGGGTTGATTGACCAGGGCAAACCCGTGCTTGGGATCGTAGGAATGCCCGCGCTGGACGAGGTTTATATCGGGCAAGCAGGCGTTGGGGCCAGCATGAACGGGATGCCGATTGCGGCGTCCTCGCAAACCGATCTGAATGCCGCGACGCTGTTCATTAACGAAACCGAAACAATGGTGTCGCAGTACCCTGACGTGTTCGCCAAGCTGTTGAAGGCAGGCAAGACGCGCCGAATGTCTTACGATTGTTACCCACATGCGCTGGTCGCAGCCGGGCACATTGATGCGGTGGTCGATTGCAACCTGCAACCCTACGACTACCTGCCCAT
>JAGLUD010000483.1 GCA_023134935.1 Paracoccaceae bacterium
TGCATTCCGACGGTCGGGTGCTAACCGCTGCAACGCCGGAATTACTGGCGCAACTGATTGAAATCGTTGGAGGTGCAGCATGAGCGTCCTCGCCTTTTTCCTAAACCTTGCTGGTGCAACTATGTTGCTTCTGTTCGCCGTGCGCATGGTGCAAACCGGAATTGAACGCGCCATGGGGCCGTCGTTCAAGCGCATGATGACCAACGAAAAACGCAATCGAATTCAGACGTCTTTCATGGGGATGCTGCTGGCGATAGTCCTGCAAAGCTCCACCGCTACCGCACTGCTGGCCACGGGGTTTGCGGCTGGTGGGTTCCTTGCGATTAGCAACGGATTGGCGATTGTGCTGGGGGCGGACCTTGGCTCGGCGCTTGTCATTCAAATCCTGTCATTCGATCTGGATTGGCTGGTGCCGTTCTTGCTGGCCATAGGCGGCTGGCTGTTCCTGAAAACCGAACAACGTAGCCTTCGCCAAGCGGGCCGTATCCTGCTGGGCGTTGGATTTATCCTTATATCTTTGCAAATGATCGGCTCCGCTAGCGAGCCAATCCGCGAGAGCGAACTGCTGCCCGCCATGGCTGGATATCTTGGGTCCGAGTATATCACCTCGTTCCTGATCGGTGCGGCTTTGGCTTTCATCATGCATTCAAGCGTCGCGGCTATCTTGCTGTTTGTGACCCTCGTCATCCTTCATGTTTTACCCGTCGAGGCTGGCGTATCACTTGTACTAGGCGCCAATCTTGGCGGTGCTATCCTGCCCGTATGGTTGTCTCGTGGTATGAGCCAGTTCGCCCGTCGCATTCCAGTGGGCAATTTTTTGCTACGTGGATCGGCAGCCATTATTGCCCTGTTTATCGTAAATCTGACACCTGTATTATCGATCTTTGACAACTTCGGCCCAGGACAATATCTGGTAAACGTCCATTTGGCGTTCAATCTTTCATTGCTGATTGTTGGCCTGCCGTTCACCAAAATCATGGAAAAACCGCTGGCCACACTGATGCCAGAACCAACGACAGACGGGCAAACCGATATTTACAAACCCATGAGCGCCCTTGACCGTACCGTGCTCGACTCCCCCAAACTTGCCCTTTCCGGCGTCACCCGCGAGGTGCTTCGCATGGGGCAAATCGTCGAGGTCATGGTGCATCCGGTTATGGATCTTTACGAAAACTTCGACAAAGAACGGATGGAAAGAGTCCGCAAGATGGATCTTGAGGTGAACTCCACCTTCTCTGATATCCGCCGTTACGTGGCCGAACTGCAACGAGGCGAGCTGACCAAAGGCGACGCGAAACGTGCGCGCGAATTGTCCGAGTTTTCGATAAATCTGGAAAATGCAGGTGACATTGTAGCCAAGCGTTTGCTGGTGCTTGCGGAATCCAAAAGCATTAAGAATTTGGAGTTCTCCAACCAAGGCTGGAAGGAGCTTGTAACCCTGCACGAGCGGGTGATTTGCAACATCAAACTGGCCTTCAACGTGCTAATTTCGGACGATCTAGAGGCCGCGCGCACCCTGATCGAAGAGAAAACCGAAATGGC
>JAGLUD010000484.1 GCA_023134935.1 Paracoccaceae bacterium
CCCGTTTTGACCCGCAAACCGGGCGATGGCCTGCCGCACATCCGGCTTGATAAAGCCGCGCAATTCTTGATCGGAGACCGCCTATGACCGTGGAAATCAAAACTCGTCGCGGCCCTGTGGTGATCGAAACTGATCTACCAGATGCCGAAACCCCGCAAGATGCGTTGCCAGTGCCGGAACCCGAAGGCCGCGCTATGCAGCAGGTGACAAGGATTGCTGCGCGTAAAACGGGCTGGCTTGGACGGTTGTTCTGGGGTGGAGTTACGGCGCTAATCGGAATGATGGTCTCGGTCGCTGTATGGGATTTCGTTAACGGTTTGTTGACGCGAAATGCGTATCTCGGGCAGGTAGCACTTGGGCTATTGGCGCTGGTTGCGTTCGTTTTGCTGGTCGTATTGCTGCGCGAACTTGTGGCTTTTACGCGGTTGTCGAAAATCGACACCCTGCGGCGTGAAGTGGTTGATGCAAAGACCGAAGGCAGTTTGCCCGCAGCCCGGAAAGTCACCAAGAAGGTTGACGGTTTTTACACGTCGCGCGAGGAGTTGCGCTGGCCGCGCCAGACAGTGGCCGAGCATCAAGATAACGTTTTTGACGGTCCCGACCTTATCGACCTGACGGAGCGGCAGTTAATGGCGCCGCTGGATCAAATGGCCGTGCTGGAAATCCAGACCGCTGCGCGAAACGTTGCGGCGGCCACTGCGTTGATCCCGTTGGCGATGGTCGATGTGTTGGTGGCGCTAACAACCAACGTGCGCATGGTTCGTCGAATTGCCGAGGTGTACGGTGGCCGTGCCGGAACGCTCGGTTCTTGGCGTTTGCTACGGGCTGTTGCCACGCATCTGCTGGCGACGGGGGCGGTGGCGATTGGCGATGACATGATCAGCTCGGTCGCGGGGGGCGGGGCATTGTCCAAAATCTCACGCAAATTTGGCGAGGGGGTCATTAACGGCGCGTTAACCGCAAGGGTCGGTCTTGCCGCAATGGAGGTCTGCCGACCAATGCCATTCAACGCCCTAAAACGCCCCGGTGTTTCCGGTGTTTTGAAGCGCGCTTTGGCGGGCATGTTCAAATAAGCTGGATTGATTAAATTCCCGTTAAAAGATAGTGTTACGCTATAATTACGAGGGATTTTGCTATGGAATTTGTCATTCTTGGACTGACGGCCGCTGCGGTTGCATTTGTGCTGCCAATATATTTACTTTTCCGCACACATAAAATGAAAGAACAGATCGCTGCGTTGGAGCGTCGTGTTCATGGCCTAAGCGGTGGCACTATTGCACCAGATACGCAAACGCCCGCACAAGCTGATAAGCCGGAACAGCACGAACCGTGGACCCCTCCCGAGGCGAAAGCAAAGGTTGAACCTGTTGCCGCCCGCGCCAAATCCGAGCCTGTTCTTAAGGCTGCCAAGCCACCAAAAGCCTTCGTTTTCAAACCGGAATTTCGGGAAAATATTACGGCATGGTTGCAAAAGAACTGGTTCTTCGCGGTGGCGGCGGCTTCCTTGGCGTTGGCAGGGGTGTTCCTTGTGCAATACGGCGTAGAGAAAGGCCTGCTTAGCCCCGGACTGCGTGTAATTGCGGCCATCACCTTTGGCTTGATCCTAATCGGTGCAGGGGAATATGTGCGCCGGAAACTTGGCAGTGACGAGGAAGGCTCGTTCGCATTACTACCGTCCGTATTCTCTGGTGCGGGGTTGGTTTCGATGTTCGCTGGCGTCATTTCCGCACGGATGATGTACGGGCTGATCGGGCCAGAAATGGCGTTTATCGGACTGGGATTAACGGGCGCATTGGCCATTCTGCTGGGCTGGTTTTACGGCCCGCTACTGGCGATCGTTGGCGTACTCGGTGCCTTGGCCGCACCGTTTTTGGTCGACAGCGCGAGCGAGAACAGCCAGTTCATACAGTTCTACTTCGCCGGAATTGCGGCGGTGGCTTTGACAATCGATACGATCAAACGCTGGGCATGGCTTTCCGCGCTTGGTCTGATCGGGGCGTATGTTGCATCGTGGTTGCTGTATGTCGCCAACAGTCACGAACTATATTTCATCGCATTTGCACTGATCGTGATGGCGCTTTCGGTTGCCATTCCAACGCGCAGTTTGATGCCCAAACATGCGGGCGCGCGCGTTCTTAAGCTGGATTGGCGCAAGAAACCAAAAGATGACGCCCCCAAAGAACACAAACATTCCGAATTCCCGACCCGTCTGGCGGCTGGCGCAATCATTGCCTCGTCGGTTTTCGTCGGTATGGCTTATGTGATCGAACCGTCGGTTTTCTGGCTGGCCCTTACAGGCATCGTTATCCTACTGGTCGCCACGATTATCTGGATGGAGGAAGCCCCCGCCTTGCGCGATATGGCCTATCTTCCGGCCGCGATCGGGCTTGGCATTATGGGGCTGGAGGCCGGCAGTCAGGGCAGTATCCAACAAGCGTGGCTTGCGGATGCATTGCGCCCTGAGCTGGATTTCGCATCGCCCGTGTTGGCGGTTCTGCTGATCGGTGCGCTGGGGATAAGCTTGGCATTTGCATGGCGAAGTTCGCGCAACGGCAAACTTAAGCACCTAGATGCAGGCGTTTCTGCCGTTTACGCACCGGTTGCGGCGGTCATTGCCGAAGAAATGTGGGGGCCGAATTATGTGTTGGGCTCCGGCAACTGGGCGCTTTACCTGTCGGTGATCGCGATTGCGATGACGGTGTTGGCGGAGCGGTTCTCGCGCAAAGACGGGGCGGATCGGCTTCGCACTGCGATGTTCGCGCTTTCGGCGATTTCGATGCTCAGTTTCGTGCTGATCGTAATGCTTGGTTCGTTCGCGCTAACGCTCGCGTTGGCCGTGATGGTTGCGGCGGCCGCGTGGATGGGCGGCAAGTTCGATCTGCCACTATTTGACCGATATATGCAGGTCGGCGTGGTGGTTGTGACGTGGCGGCTGATCATCGATCCGGGGGCTTTCTGGGCGTTCGATGCCGCCCTATGGGAATTCGCGCTGGCCTTCCTTGGCACTATCGCACTCCTTATCGCCGCCTATTTCCTGAAACGGAAAGGGGCTTTGATCGGCGTGACCGTGATGCTGGAATCAGCGATCTGGTCGCTGGTCGGCGCGTTCGTGACCATTCTGCTGCTGCGGTACTACAGGGAACTTGAGGTACGGTCCGAATTCGTCGAAGTCTCGCTTGTTGGATTGATCTGGCTGATTTCATCGGCCAACCAATTGTACCGCTTGCAAGGCGGGATGGAGCTGCGCCGCACGCGTATCGTATTGTCGTCAATCTACGGTGTGATCGGTTCGGGCTTCGTTGCCGTGGCGCTGTTCGCCGTTAACCCGCTGTTCGATCGGTCGGCTTTGGTGAGCGGCCCATATGTGATCGACAGTCTGGCGGCGGCATATTTGCTGCCTGCATTGCTGCTGGCAGTCGTGGCACTGCGGTTTACGCATCTGCCGTTATTATTGCGCAAAGTGATGGGCGCCGCCGGTGCATTGCTCGGCACGCTTTACGTCGGCGCAGAAATCCGGCGTTGGTGGCAGGGCGACTTCCTAGCGGGTTACGCCGTTCTGGACGGCGAGCTTTACAGCTATACCGTCGCGATGATGCTGGCAGCCGCGGCATTGCTGGTGCTGGCATTCATCCGACAGTCGCCACTACTACGCCGTTTGGCACTGGTGGCCGTGGGGCTGACAGTAGCCAAGGTTTACCTACTCGATATGTCGGGGCTGGACGGGCTACTACGCGTGGTCTCGTTCCTGGTTTTCGGTCTGGTGCTGATCGCGATGGCTTGGGTCAACCGGATATTGCAAAAGAACGAGGCGAAGGGGGACGAGGTTACCCCGACCGCTTAACCTAAATCAGGTACATCGCCGTATTTGGCCCGCGATTGCACGACGCCCATTTTCAACCCGCGACCAATGCGATGCGCGAGGTCGGACCATGCTGCGGCTTGCTCGGGCCTTAGTTTTTCTTTCAAAACTACGTCGAACAGGTC
>JAGLUD010000485.1 GCA_023134935.1 Paracoccaceae bacterium
TCCTTTCGCGCCATGCCCGCGTGGGTGCAAATATGGGTCGCGCTTTTGCTAGTACCGATCAACATGGCAGCTGTATTCTTCATCGATCAACCATCGGGCGTCTGGATCGCCATCCTCGCCATCGGTGCGATGATGCTAAACATGCCCGTCATGCTGTATGATCAGGGTTTCTCAAAATTGATGGCGTTTCCACATCTGATCCCGTGGACAATCCTTGTACTTTGGATCGCATTTGCCCGGCCCGTTGGCAGCGCAACCTATGACAGCTACCTCTGGATTCTTCTGATCACCAACATCATTTCACTCGCGTTTGATTTTCCCGACGCGTTGAAGTGGTGGAAGGGCGACCGTGACGCTGCACGGTCATAATCGCATCGTTAACCTTATCAGTAAGACCAAATCAGACCGGCAATCAAAAATACGGCTGATACGATTACCGAAACGAAACTCACTAAAAGAGGCAATCGAAGTTTGTCGGCAAACTCGACCGATTCTATGCTCTTGATCTCCGAATAGCTTCTATTCCAAAAATACTTCATCAGCGGCCACGCTTTTGTCATGTCACTCGTACTCCAAAGTGTCGGGGAACCCGAGTGCCGCCACAAATCTGGATACTTAGATTTGGATCGGTTGATGTAAATCCATGAAATAATACTTTCTGCAATCAGGCTAACGCCGAAGTAACTGCCGAAAAGAAATATAGTCGTCACGTGCAATCTTTCATTTTCTATTTAGCCGGCTCAGACGTTCGTATTGAAGAAAGTAAAGAAAGGGCCGCCCTATCGTGACAGGGCGGCCCAAGCTTGAGTATGAAGGTGGCAAAGTCAGGCTTGAAGCCCAAGTGCCAGATGTTTGCCCAAAGGGGGCTGCCCCTTTAGACGTTCACCTCGCGAATAACCTTAACCATCTGCTCCAGTTTCCCAATAGACATTGGCACCTCCTCTCTCAAAGTTTACGATGAGGGAAGCATGCCACGACTTTTGCGAAACTCAAAGTAAATTTTTCATGATAGTCGCGCGGACAACACACGAAATGGTATGAGAGCGATCATCGCTAACAACATTTTGACGAAAAAGTCCGCAATTCCGAGGCTGACCCAAAGCGGTGCCATCGGTCCAAACCCGAGGATTGGCAGGATTTCACCGGCCCAGCTAACGTCATTCGATGGCTCGATAAACACTAGCGCTGCAGAGAATGCGATGGTGAAGAACAGTGCCGTATCCAGCGACGAACCAACCACGGACGACACCAACGGCGCACGCCACCAGCTGCCCTCGCGAAGGCGATCAAACACCAGAACGTCGGTTAGTTGTGCGATTAAGAATGCCGTGCCCGAACCAAGCGCGATGCGCAAAGTTACAGCCGGACCGAATTCCAGCATCACCTGTGTGCCGATAAGCGAGGCGATTACACCGACCACGAAACCGGCAAAGATAACCTTGCGGGCTTGGGATGGCCCGTAAGCACGGTTCATCAAGTCGGTAACTAGGAAGGCGATTGGATAGGTAAATGCACCCCATGTCAGCCAATTGCCGAACAAGAATTGCACCAAGATGTTAGAGGCAACAACAACGGCTGCCATGGCGATTACGCCAATGAGTATTCCACGTTTCAT
>JAGLUD010000486.1 GCA_023134935.1 Paracoccaceae bacterium
AAGGAGCAGGCAAAATGTTTCGATTGATTAAGATTCTATTCTATTTGGCCGTGATCGGTGGAATTGGCATTGTCGGGTACGCTTTGTTTTTTGAACTCCCCGCCCCGCAATCTGAAGTGACTCAGGCCATTACGCCGAATTTGGATTAGCGTATGCGTCTGTTTTATTTGGTACTTTTATCAACATTTGGTTTTGTTGGCGCCGGTTTTGCGCAGGCGCCGTTAAGCGCGATTGATTGGCTTAGCGACAGCATCAAAGACCCGCCCAAGTTCGAAATTCAACCCGATACGGTCCCGCTCGTCGTACCCCTTATTCAAGATATTTCGGTAAAGAAGGGGTTAGCACCCGTTAGCCCTGATGCCATTGGCTTGCTATCGCCCGCGTTAACCGGTTTTTCTGCGGGACTATGGGGCGATATGCATGCAGGTGATATTGCAGATTTGTTAACGAATTTCCCGAATGAAGGCACGCCGGAGGCGCGCAGCCTGTTTCGACGAATATTGCTGGCCCAATCCAACCCCGCACCCAACGACGTTCAGAACGGCCTAGTGCTGCAAGCCCGTGTCGCGCGGCTGATGGAGATTGGCGCGCTCGACGCGGCAGAGGCGCTTATTGGATTAGCGCCGGCGACTAATCCCTCGATATTTAAACTAAAATTCGAAATTTCTATTTTGACCAATCGCACCACCAAGGTATGTGAAACCCTAAAAGCTACGCCTGCGATTTCGGATGATCTTAGTGCGCGGGTATTTTGTTTGGCACGGGGCGGTGACTGGAACGCCGCGGCTATCACGCTATCGCTTGGCGCGGGGATAGGCGCGATCGACCCTGCCCGCGAAGAAATGTTGATACGCTTCCTTGACCCCGAACTGTTCGAAGGTGAGCCAGACCCCGTTGCGCCTTCCCCCATGTCTGTCATGGATTTTGTGTTGCGCGAAGCCGTTTTGTTGCCACGGCCGACCGGCCTGCTACCGCTGCCCTACCTTTACCGCGACATTGGCACCCGTGCGCCACTTCGCGCCAAACTAGAAGCGTCCGAGCGGTTGGTGATGGCTGGATCGTTGCCTTCAAACCTGCTGTTTGCGGCCTACCGCGAAGGTAAAGCCGCAAGTTCCGGCGGGGTTTGGGGGCGCGCCAATAGTGTTCAGACGCTGGATAATGCACTGATGGAGGGGGATGCTGGTAGTATATCTCGGGCTGTTTTATCCACTTATGCGGAGTTCTCAAACGCAGGGTTACTGGACGCCTTGGCCGGGGAGTACGCCGAGGTGTTGATGACACTAGAGTATTCGCCCAAATATGCAGATGCCAAACTGCAGATTCTGGATTTGCTGCACCTTGCAAATCTTTCGGAAACTTCATGGGCTAATCGTGCAGTTTTAAACGAAAGCCGCCGACTTGCCTTGGCGGTCGTTACGCAGGCTCCGTTAATTATTGATCCAGCGGGGTCAGCAATGCAGAAGTCGATTGTTAACGGACTAAACGGCCCCTTGCCAGACAGCCCTGCGGCCGCGCGACTGTTGAATCTACTTGAGGAGAACCGGCAAGGCCAAGCGATCCTTGCGTCATTACGCTTGCTCTCCAGCGGAGCGTTGGCTGATCCTGAGGGGGTGCGTACAGGCCTTTATGTGCTTGTTGCTGCTGGTCAATCTTCTGTAGCGCGACGTATAGCTGTTCAAATTCTATTACTACCTGTCGGAGGCTAACCCGTGCACCCCTGGTTACCTATCTTTCTGGAAGCCATGCAAGCCGAGCAGGATGCCGCCATTAATACGCTTAATGCTTACGGTCGCGACCTGAAGGATTTCGTCGGGTTTCTGGACCGTAAGAAACTGACGCCGGAGGTGGCGGGTCGTGCCGATATCGAAAAATATTTGATCGAATTGGAGGCTATCGGGTTGGCCAAATCCACCCGCGCACGTCGGCTTTCCTCAATCCGGCAGCTATACCGGTTTGCATTTACCGAAGGTTGGCGGAACGATGATCCAGCAGCACAAATTCGGGGGCCGAAACGAGGGAGACACCTGCCAACAACGTTGAGCGAGGCCGATGTGCTTACTTTGTTGAACAAGGCACGGGCTTTCGGGAAAACTCCGTTGGATAAGTTGCGCAACACCTGTTTGATGGAAATCCTATATGCAACCGGCCTTCGAGTTACCGAGCTGGTCTCTTTGCCCGTCGCGGCAACGCGAGGCGATCCACGTATGATTTTGGTGCGCGGTAAAGGTGGGCGGGAACGTATGGTTCCACTGTCCCCACCTGCACGCGAGGCGTTGGCGGATTGGTTGCTGGTGCGGGATTCCGACTTGACCGAAAAGCACGCCAAGTCCGCGTTTCTGTTTCCGTCGCGGGGCAAAAAGGGGCACATAACGCGTGAAGCATTCTTTTTGTTTATCAAAAACTTGGCGTTAGTTAGCGGGCTTGACCCCAAGGGAGTATCGCCCCACACACTGCGTCATGCATTTGCTACGCATCTTCTGGCGAATGGTGCTGATTTGTTGTCAATTCAGGTGTTGTTGGGGCACGCCGATGTTTCCACAACAGAGATATATACACATGTATTGGAGGAACGCCTGAAGGAGTTGGTCCTTAACAAGCACCCGCTGGCCTAGTGCGGCGCATCGTGGGCGGCAGAGTGTCTTCGCTGGGCCAAAACCCTGTACTTAAAGTTTCGTGATACCCTTGGGTCAATCCTGCATTTTCCATTGCTTGCCGGGCTGCAGCGAAGTCATAGCTAAGACCATAGATATCGGGTTCATCGTCCAGAACAACGAACCGCGTTTCCGCTTCGCCGTCATTGGGCGGCATCCCGATCGCACCTGCATTTATCCATAACGTTCGCCCGACGAAATCCACAAACGGGATGCCTGAGTGCCCCGCAATAATACCGTCTA
>JAGLUD010000487.1 GCA_023134935.1 Paracoccaceae bacterium
GCGCGTATCGCGACAATGAAGCCAGGCGAAGAGTCCTATGGGCTGCTTGAGGGCGGTGTTATCGTTCTTGACGGTGCGAATATCGCGTGGGTTGGCCCGCGTGCCGAGTTACCAAAACAGTACCAAGACCTTGATGGTTTGGACTTGGGAGGCCGGCTGGTCACGCCGGCGCTTATCGATTGTCATACACATTTGGTATCTGGTGGAAACCGCGCTCTGGAATTCGAGATGCGTCTGAACGGTGCCAGCTACGAAGAGGTAGCCCGTGCGGGCGGCGGGATTATATCGACCGTGCGCGCCACCCGTATGGCCAGCGAAGATGAACTGCTGCTGGATGCTTTGCCGCGTGTGGATGCGCTGATTGCTGAAGGTGTAACTTTGATCGAGGTGAAGTCCGGTTACGGCTTGGATCAAGATACAGAACTTCGAATGTTGCGTGTTGCGCGCCGGATTGCTGTTGAGCGCCCGATTGAAGTTCGCACGACGTTTTTGGGCGCGCATGCCGTGCCGCCGAAATTCCAAGGCAAAGCTGACGAGTATATCGACGCGGTGTGCATTCCCGCGTTACGTGCCGCGCACGCCGAGGGGTTGGTAGATGCCGTTGATGGTTTTTGCGAAGGCATCGCGTTTCAGCCAGATCAAATCGCGCGTGTTTTCGAAGTGGCCAAAGCGCTTGGCTTGCCAATGAAGCTGCATGCAGAACAGCTTTCCAACATTGGCGGCACCAAGTTGGCGGCCAAATATGGCGCGATGTCCGCGGATCATATCGAATATCTCGACGAAGACGGTGTCAAAGCTATGGCGAAAGCCAACATGGTTGCGGTGATCTTGCCGGGTGCATTCTATACCCTTCGCGAAACCCAAACCCCACCCATCGATCTATTGCGTAAGCATGACGTGCCAATGGCGGTGTCCACTGATGCGAATCCTGGTTCTTCGCCAATGACCTCGGTCCTTCTTGCGATGAACATGGCGTGCACGTTCTTCCGTATGACCCCTGAAGAGACACTCGCCGGAGTCACCCGAAATGCCGCACGTGCCCTAGGAATGGCGGATCGCGGTATGGTTGCTGCAGGTCTGCGGGCCGATTTGAACATCTGGAATGTGGATCATCCTTCTGAACTTTCCTACCGCATTGGTTTCAATCCTCTTCACACCCGTATTTTCGGAGGCAAACTTTGAGCATTCTTACACTTACATCCGGCGCCGTTACGTTGGCCGCACTTGAACAGGTTTTCCGTGAGGAGTTGTCGGTTAAGCTGGACCGTGATTGCAAAGCATCGGTGGAAAGGGCTGCGGCACAACTGGCTGCGGCGGCTGCCGGTGATGCGCCCGTGTACGGTGTAAATACCGGTTTTGGTAAGCTCGCCAGCCTGAAAATCGAAAAAGAAGATACCGCCACCCTGCAGCGTAACCTTATTATTAGCCACTGCTGCGGCGTTGGGGAGGCGATTCCACGCTCATATGCTCGGCTAATCATGGTGCTAAAACTGTTGTCGCTTGGCCGTGGTGCATCCGGTGTTCGATGGTCTTTGATCGAGTTGCTGGAAGACATGCTGGCGAACGGCGTGACCCCGATAATTCCAGCACAAGGTTCCGTTGGTGCATCTGGCGATCTGGCCCCGCTGGCACATATGACAGCGGTCATCATTGGCGAGGGGGAGGCTGAATACCAAGGTGTTGCGATGTCTGGCGGCGAAGCCTTGGCGAAGGCCGGCCTGTCCCCCATACAGCTTGGCCCCAAAGAAGGTTTGGCGTTTATAAACGGCACACAGTTCTCAACGGCTTTTGCACTGGCGGGGC
>JAGLUD010000488.1 GCA_023134935.1 Paracoccaceae bacterium
TAATCGTTAACGAGATCGCACCACGTGTGCATAACTCCGGTCACTGGACCCAAAACGCATGTGTCATCGACCAGTTCGAACAACACATCCGTGCTGTAGCTGGCTGGCAGCTTGGCGACGGGCAGCGGCATTCGGATGCCGTGATAACTAATCTGATCGGTGACGATGTGCTGGCTTACGCCAACCTAGACGGCGCGTTGCATCTATACGGAAAGGCCGATGTGAAACCCGGCCGCAAAATGGGACACGTCAATCGGATCTCTCCGAAAACGTAGCCCTCAACGAAAAACGCTCCAGCAATCTACCGGAGCGCTTCATTAACAACACTTCAGATATTAGTCAGAATACCCCTGACGCTCGGCATTGGCCTTAGCGTCAGACTTATTCTTATAACCCTCGGACGCAGCACCAACGATCTGGCCGTTGCTTGCTTTACGACGCCAGCGATGCTCGCCAGCTTTGTCCTCATAGAATTCCCATTTGTCGCTGTCCTTCGGGCCGCGGTTCATGTTCGCTTCGCAGTCCGATTTTTTCACGTAGCCTTCGCAAGCCGAACCAACGATCTGGCCATTGCTCGCCGTGCGACGCCAGCGATATTCCCCGCGCTTGTCCTGATACACTTCGAATTTGTCGTTCTCACCAGCCATAATAATTTCTCCTAATAAGTTCACACTAAATGCTTTGTTGCACGGATAGATTGCGCAATAGTTCTGACGCGATCAAGCCTTCAGCTAGGATAATGCACCACTATTTCTTACTATTCGGGGCTAATACCGCGATTAGCACGCCGCCCAGGATCAAAGTCGTCGAAATAACGAACGCCCACGTCGCGGTCTCGCCCAAGAAAACCATGCCGCCCACCAGTGCAATCAAAGGCACGGTCAGCTGTACAATCGCCGCTAAACTTGAATCAAGTTTGGGCAAAGTCGCGTACCATATTGCGTACCCCACGCCGGACGCTAACGCACCAGATGCGACAGCCAACAAGACGCCGGCGGGATTAGTCAGAACCTCGGATGGGATCAATAGCCATAGCAGAACGCCAACCGGTGCTGCCAAAATGAAATTGCTGGCCGTTGCCTGTAAGGGCGCAGACACACCTCGCCCGCGCAACGAATATATGCCCCAACCAACGGCGGACACCCCCATCAAAAACGAACCTCCAACATCCGGCATCGACGCGCCCGGTGCAAAAAGCACACCTAAGCCGATCATGCCAAGTATCGATCCAATCCATCGCGTCCCTGACGGTTTTTCGCCGCCAATAACTGCGCCCGCGAACATTGTTATTTGCACACCGCCAAACAGTATCAACGCGCCAAGCCCAGCATCAAGCGTCACATACGCGAACGAAAAAGCCGCCGCGTAAAGCAACAAGGATGCCGCAGACACAACACTGCCGTGTTTGAACATTCCGCCCAATCCACCGCGCAACGCGACAAGGCCCGCCAAAGTAACAGCGCCAGAAAACAGCCGGATAGCCATAAACGCACCGGGGCCAATTTGATCATACGCCAAAGCACTGCGGGTCAAGACGGAGTTCGCAGCAAAAGCGATTAACGCCAGAGAGGTTATCAAAAACAAACGCATACGCGATTTAGAGCGTGTTCCGCTTATAATAGCCAGACAACAATCTGTGTCCGCACAAAAAAGGGCCACCCGAAGGCAGCCCTTAATTATCAAATATGTTGAGCGTTAAGGTTCTCGGCATTTGGCCCTTGGGCCAAACGCCTGTCACCTACGGTCAAATCCTTTTAGGATTTAACCTTACATCATGCCGCCCATGCCGCCCATGCCCCCCATCATGCCGCCCATGCCGCCCATGCCGCCCATGCCGCCCATCATGCCGCCCATGCCGCCCATCATGCC
>JAGLUD010000489.1 GCA_023134935.1 Paracoccaceae bacterium
GTTTCGTATGATTTCATACGCCGCGCAACCTCGATATGAGGGGGGCGCTTAATCGGCAATCGTACAAGTTCGACCGAAAATTGCCTTGTGTGAATTTATTATGACAAGCCCGATTTTTCCGCACAACCTTCAATTTATTTAGTATCTACCATCGGGAATCATTAGCTGAGTTTTCAGCGCCAACCGTATGCAACGAAAGATGATATCATGGTCAAACAGCCTAGACCGAATAGAACACTGGATCGCGACCTCAATAGCCGCGTCTTATTAGAGCAAGCTGCAAACGCTACGCGCAGGCAATACCTTGCACCGTCGATCGGGTTTGCTTTTGTTTTGGTTGCCGGCCTGATTGCTAGCTTAATATTGGGATGGGATTCAGAGAACTACATAATTATCGCAGCCGCTGCAGTTGGCGCCTATATGGCGTTGAATATCGGTGCTAACGACGTTGCCAACAATGTTGGACCGGCCGTGGGTTCAAATGCGCTGTCTATGTTCGGCGCGTTGATTATCGCCGCAGTTTTTGAGAGCGCAGGCGCCCTGTTGGCCGGCGGGGACGTTGTTGGAACAATTTCCAAAGGCATTATTGATCCCGCCGCTATTGGCGACCCGCAAGTGTTTATTTGGGCGATGTTCGCCGCACTTATATCCGCTGCGGTTTGGGTGAATTTGGCAACCTGGATTGGTGCACCGGTTTCCACCACGCATTCGGTTGTTGGCGGCGTAATGGGAGCAGGCATAGCTGCAGCAGGTATGTCAGCGGTGAATTGGCCAAAAATGGGGCAAATCGCTGCTAGCTGGGTGATTTCGCCAATGCTAGGCGGGATAATTGCGGCGCTGTTTTTGTGGTTTATCAAATCTCACGTATCGGACAAAGAAGATAAAATCGCAGCAGCCCGTCGCTGGGTTCCGGTATTGATCGGTATTATGGCGGCTGCGTTTTCTACTTACCTTGCGGTTAAAGGATTTAAGAAAATCGTCAAAATCGAGCTGGAAATGGCGCTGTTAATCGGGGCTGCTGCCTTTGCGGTTGTCTATTTTGCCACCAAACCAATGATTTTCAAAATGTCTGAAGGAAAAGAGAATACCAAGAAGACAGTACGAGGGTTGTTTAAGATCCCTCTGATTATTGCGGCAGCACTTTTATCATTTGCACATGGTGCGAACGACGTTGCTAACGCGATCGGACCACTCGCGGCAATTGTACACACGGCTGAAGCCGGCGAAGTTCTTTCGAAGGTGACTATTCCGATTTGGGTAATGGTTGTCGGTGCATTTGGTATCTCGTTTGGATTGCTTTTGTTCGGTCCAAAACTGATCAGAATGGTTGGCGAGCAGATCACGAAACTGAACCCTCTTCGTGCCTATTGTGTGGCCTTGTCAGCCGCGATTACGGTAATTATCGCATCTTGGTTAGGCCTGCCTGTAAGTTCGACACACATCGCCGTCGGTGCTGTTTTCGGGGTTGGCTTTTTCCGCGAAGCTCATTGGCGTTTCAATACCAACAAAAAAGCCGTAGCGGCGGTGATGATCGACGAAGCCAGCAAAACCGGCACGCAAAAACGCAAACACCGCAAATTGGTTCGGCGGTCGCACTTAATGACGATTGTTGCGGCATGGATCATTACAGTACCGGCTGCGGCACTCATCTCCGCTATCCTGTTCCTGATATTATCCTCATTCGCGGGTTAGTTCTTGATACGGGGGCTTCCTACCCCCTCTCAAACTGGTCCACTTCGCTATTCATTCGCTCGCCTGATCCATTAATTTTCTAATATGGCGGGAGAATGCATAGCTGAAGGGGATGCCGATAAATGCTCCGGCAATAATGCTGGCAACGGGCGAAATTGCGGTCATGTTTATTGCCTGAATCATCAGGCCGATAAAGAAAATATTCACCGCCGCAGCGCCCCACGCCAGTGGGTACAGCAGTAACGTTATTTTCCAGACGGACCAGCGCCCTTCAATTTTGAGAGGTGACTGATCTGTGGTCATTTCTTCCGGAACACCGCTTTTTGCACCGCGAACAAGGCAATCAGCATCGCAACTGCGGCGACAACAAGCCAGACGGTTGCGCCGCCTACGGCGTGGTTATGACCATCTATCACCGCTTCTCTTAGTGGTGTCATATCGTGGTGTGCGGTGGCACCTGTTGCCCACATTACTAGGGCAATCTGCAGAACTGTACGCATTATATCTTCTCCTTTTCCAGACACGAATTATTGTAATTCACTTTTCACGACGGCATCTTGATTTCAGTCAATTTAGTACGCGACCGCTTACGGGTTTTTTATCACCGTCACATTACCGTTGGTAAAAAATAAAGCCCAAGCGCCAAAAGCAGGAACATACCTATGGAGGTATTGAACCCGCGTCGCCAAAACCCCGAAGTTTCTAATCCCAGGTAATTGTTTAGGATTATCCGTGCCTTCCATCCCGATAGGATCAAAATAGCCACGGCGACGC
>JAGLUD010000049.1 GCA_023134935.1 Paracoccaceae bacterium
GCCTCGGTTAATACCGCAGTTCAAATGGTTGCAGACGCCAAAAAAGTAGTGGTTTTTGGAGGCGGCCGTGAAAAGTTGCAAATCATGGGTTTTGCAATGCGCCTATTCCATCTGGGCCGCGAAGTCGCTGTTGAAGGTGACATGACCTGCCCGTATGTGGGCAAGGGAGACCTGTTCATAGTAACTGTTGGCCCTGGCGAAATATCGACAGCCCTAGCCCTGCTGAATATTGCTAAAGAGGCTGGCGCGACGATCCTTGTGTTGACCGCGCAACCTGATGGCCGCGCTGCCGCATATGCGGATCATGTCCTTGTTGTTCCCGCGCAAACCATGGCGGACGATCAAGGGACCGCCAAAACGTCGACGCTCCCGATGGGTTCACTTTACGAAGGGGCCATTTTCGTGTTGTTTGAGGTGATGATCCTGAAGCTGCGTGAACTGATCGAGGTTGATCCTGACGTAATGCGTGGCAATCACACGAACCTCGAATAAGGCACTAAAATGACCGCTTCGCCTCCTGCAATTCATTTTGAGCATATTACCAAAACTTTCGGTGGTGTGACGGCTCTTGATGATGTTTCACTAACGGTTTTACCTGGCGAAGTTCATTGTCTGGCCGGGGAAAACGGGTGCGGCAAAAGTACGATTATTAAAATCATAACAGGGGTTTACCAACCTGACGCTGGTGCTGAAATGGAAATTTTCGGACATAAGCTATCGGCGATAACCCCTACGATCGCCCGAAAGTTGGGTATCGACGTGATTTGGCAGGATTTAGCGCTATTTCCGCAAATGTCCGTCGCAGAAAACATCGCCTTCGAGGCTGTACTTGGTAACGTCCCGCGGGTCGTTCGCCACTCAAAAATGCGTGACAAGGCATCAGAGGTATTACAACGCCTCGGTGTTAACCTTGATCTAGAAGCCCCCCTTCACACACTTTCCGTTGCTGAACGTCAGATTGTTGCCGTCGGCCGCGCGTTGGTCGGCGAGGCCAAGTTGGTATTTATGGATGAGCCGACTGCATCGCTGACAAAATCCGAAACCGACAAGCTTCTGAATATCGTAGATAAGCTTTCGGCAGACGGTGTCGCCGTCGTATTCGTCAGCCATCGTCTGGCCGAAGTTCTTAAGATTTCCAGCCGCGTTACTGTATTGCGCGACGGCAAGCTGGTCGGCGTGTATGGCACCGAAGGAATGACCCAATCGCGCCTGACGGAACTAATGACCGGTCACACGTTTGATAGCGTTGTGGCTGCACAAGATCGAAATGATGCGCCGACTGTCCTCGAAGTAAAAAACCTTTCGCGCCGCGGTGAATTCAAGAATATCGACCTGACCATCCGCGCTGGCGAGATTGTTGGCGTCACTGGCTTGATTGGCGCTGGCCGAACCGAGTTAGGGCACGCGCTATTCGGGATGAGCCGTCCTGACAGCGGCGAAATCACGATCAACGGAGCACCAGTTAGGTTTCGTTCCAACAGAGATGCGATTGCCTGTGGTGTTGCTTATGTATCAGAGGATCGACTGACGTTGGGCCTCGTCCAACCTCAATCGATTGCTGATAATATCGTTCTTCCGGTTCTGGATAAGATCCTCGACAAGCTTGGGCTTTTCTCGGCCGCGAAGAAAGAAAAGACCGTGCACGCTTGGATTAATGATCTTGCGGTTAAAATCGGCCACCCTGACGATCCAATCACAACGCTTTCCGGCGGAAATCAACAGCGGATCGTTCTAGCCAAATGGCTGGCGACGAAACCGAAGTTATTGATCTTAGATTCCCCCACGGTGGGCGTAGATGTCGGCGCGCGTGCAGGTATTTTCGAGATCGTACGCAAGCTCGCAAGCGAGGGTCTGGCGATCTTGATGATCACAGACGAAATCCCCGAAGCGTACTACAACTCCGACCGGGTGATCCATATGTCTGGCGGCGAGTTCACCGGAGAATATGACCCGCGCACCTCGACTATTCATCAAATCGAGGAGGCGGTCTTTGCGTAACTTTTTCCGAAACAGCCCCACAGAAGCGATCCTATTGATTGTTTTAGCTGTCGTTTGCTTAATCCTGACTGTAGCCACGGATCAATTCCTAACGCTCGTTAACCTTGCAAACCTTCTAAACGCCAGCGCGATCAACATCATTTTCGCAGTTGGGCTGGTTGTTGTGTTGATCGCTGGTGGTATCGACATCTCTTTCGCGGTCGCGGCCTCGGTGGTGCAATATGTTACGGTATACGTCCTAGCGTATTTCGGTGGCGGCAATTGGTTGCTGGGTTTCCTTATTGCCGGATCGCTTGGGATTGGGTTGGGGCTGATCAACGCCTTCCTGATCCATTACTTCCGCATAATCTCAATCGTTGTGACCATCGCGACGTTCAACGCTTTCTTCGGACTTTTGATGTTCATCACCAGCGGGCGGTATTTGTATAACCTCCCCGATTGGTGGACCACACGCATCATACTGGTCGAACACCAGACCGCATCGGGGCGTTGGGCCGAACTTACCCTACCAGTCGCCGTTATGGTCGTTGCATCCATCGCGACATGGTTCTTGATCCGTATGACAACTACAGGCCGCCAGCTGTATGCCTTCGGGGACAACCCCGAAGGCGCACGCCGGGTGGGTATTAACGTTGCCGCAATGCAGGCTATCGCCTTTGGTTGGGCAGGTATGATGGCGGGAATTGCCGGACTAATGCAGGTGAATTTTGTACAAGAGGTTGTTCCAAACGCATTGATGGGGCGCGAACTTGATGTGCTTGCTGCCGTGGTGCTGGGCGGTGCCCGTCTAGGTGGCGGTAAAGGATCCGTTCTGGGTTGTATTTTGGGTGTGATGCTGATCGCAATCATCCAAAATGGTCTGAACTTACTGGGAATTTCGCCCTTCGCATTCAAAATGATTGTTGGTGCATTTATTCTAATTGCTATCACGCTATCGAACATCTCCTTCGCAAACTTCAACTTTGGTCGAAGGACGTGATCATGGCAAAAACCTATCAAAAACTGCGCGATATGTTGGGGGCCGAAGTCTTAGGCCTTCTCATGTTTCTGGTTGTTGTGGTTATCGGATTTGGTTTTGCCTCTCCGCGTTTTCTAAGTGCCGCAAACCTTGGTTCCATGGCGTTCCAGTTGCCAGAGCTTGGCCTTTTAACGCTGGCAATGCTCGTCCCGATCCTGACCGGCGGCCTGAACCTAGCAATCACATTCACCGCCAATATTTCAGGTCTGACGTTGGCGTGGGTGTTACAAAGCAACGGCGGCGTTGACGCCCCGACCAGCGCATTTGTAATTGGTGTAATAGCCGCCCTCGCAGTCGGAACTTTGGCTGGTTTTGTAATGGGCGTGGTAATTGCCTATGTAGGCGCACACCCCATTCTTGTGTCATTGGCGATGATGATATTCCTACGTGGATTGGGCGAATTCCTGACCCATGGCGGCGACATCTCGGGCTTTCCAGAATACATCCAACCAATTGGTCACGGGTTTTTCCTCGGCATACCCATTCCATTGCTAATTCTGCTTTTCGCCGCCGTCGGCTGGCACCTCATGCTCAGCCGCACTCGCCATGGGTTTGCTGCCTATATGCTGGGTTCCAACATCGAGGCGACGCGATATTCCGGCATCCATACAAAGCGCACGCTGACACTGGTTTACACGTTCTCGGGAACCATGTGCGCGCTGGCCGGTATTGTTATGCTGTCACGCTTCAACTCTGTCCGTGTGGGACATGGCGAAGCATATATTCTGATCACCGTCCTTGCGTGTTTCCTGGGCGGCGTTGATCCATTCGGTGGTTTCGGGCGTGTTTTCCCCGTGGTTATGGCGCTGGTTATTCTTCAGGTTTTATCTTCAGGGTTGAACCTTCTTGGTGCCAATCAACATCTCGCGACCGCAGTATGGGGTTTATTTTTAATTGCTGTGATGGTGATCCGGTGGATTTGGAACCGTTTTGCACGAAAACAGTATTAGGGAGGTAGTACGATGAAAGGTTTTGGAATTCACACGAGTCTCTGGGCGATGGACTGGACGACAGAGGGCGCAGAGAAAGCGATAGCCGAAGCACAGAAATACCCGCTCGACTTTATCGAAATAGCCCTGCTTGATCCGCCATCTGTTGATGCAGCGCATACACGATATCTATTGGAGCGCGCGGAATTGCCCGCCGTCACCTCCCTTGGATTACCGGAGGAGGCATGGGCATCTGTTCGCCCCGCCGAAGCGATCGCATTTCTAGAGGATGCACTGGACAAAACAGCTGCAATCGGGGCATGGGCGCTGTCCGGCGTCGTTTATGGTGGAATTGGCGAGCGCACCGGAAAACCACCAACCGAAGCTGAATTGGACAACGTTGCCCGCGTTTTGCAGCACACTGCAAAATACGCGAAAAACTTGGGGTTAGAGCTGGGCATCGAACCGGTCAACCGCTACGAAACCCACATTATGAATACAGGTTGGCAAGCGGCAGATATGATCGATCGTGTCGGTGCGGAGAACATGTTTATCCACCTTGATACGTACCATATGAACATCGAGGAAAAAGGGGCCGCCAACGGAATTCTGGACACGCGGGAGCACCTGAAATATATCCACCTGTCCGAAAGTGATCGGGGCGTTCCGGGTGCTGGCACCTGCGACTGGAACGAGATTTTCGCAGCATTGGCCGCAATCGGATTTACCGGTGGTCTTGCCATGGAAAGTTTTATCAACCTACCTCCACAAATCGCCTCGGGCCTGTCGGTCTGGCGACCCGTCGCAGATAGTGCAGAGCAAGTCATGAACGACGGCCTGCCATTCTTACGTAACAAGGCAATTCAGTACGGCTTGATTCCGAAATAAAGCAAGCGCAACATGGGTTCGGGAAAGCGGACAGGAGCGCAGTTGATGAGGTACGTGATTGGTGTTGACGTCGGAACCGGCAGCGTGCGCGCGGGCGTTTACGATACCCAAGGAACACAACACGGTTACGCGGTGAAGGATATTGCGATGCACGTCCCGCAACCGGGCTGGGCCGAGCAATCAAGCCATGATATTTGGTGCGCGGTCGGTTCTTGTGTCAAAGCAGCCTTGAAGGGCGCAGGCCTCACGGGCAAAGACATCGTCGGTATCGGGTTCGATGCGACCTGTTCACTTGTGCTAAGCGATTCAGATGGCGCCGAACTGCCCATTGGAGACACCTCAGACCATGACGTTATCTTGTGGCTCGATCATCGATCACAGGCTGATGCGGACGCAATCAACGCCACGAACGACCCCATGCTTCGTTCTGTCGGTGGGATCATGTCGCCGGAAATGCAGTTGCCGAAATTGCGCTGGCTTAAGCATAATCGCCCCAAAACCTGGGCCGCATTAGGACGGGCGTTTGACCTAACCGATTGGCTAACATGGAAGGCGAGCGGCGATGACCGACGCTCGCTCTGCACCACGGTTTGCAAATGGGGTTTTGACACAGAGGCGGCAGGAAACGGCCCCTTGGGGCGGTGGCCCGAAGGGTTTTTCGA
>JAGLUD010000490.1 GCA_023134935.1 Paracoccaceae bacterium
TACCTTAATGCTGGTTGTCTTGTGGTCGCTAGTGGAACTGGCGCGGTCTTATGTTTTCACAGGCTTCCCGTGGGGGCTGATTGGGTATGGCTGGGTCGAAACGCCCATCATCCAGATGACATCGGTGATCGGTGTTCACGGCGTGGGGTTCCTGACGTTGAGCGCGCTGGCACTGATGCTGCGCCGACAGGTAATGCCTGTCGTTTCGGGGGCCTTGATTTTAACCCTGATGTGGAGCTTTGGCACTTATCAGCTTTCACAGCCCGTCGCGCTGCGGGCTGATGATTACGTTGTCCGTATCGTTCAGCCGAATGTTGAGCAGAAGCTGAAATGGCTGCCGGAATTCCAGCAGACGTTTTTCCAGCGCCATCTTGACCTAAGTACAAACGGTGGTTCGCCGGATATTGTGATTTGGCCAGAAGCTGCGGTGCCGTTCTTGCCCGAAGAACGTGCTGATCTGTTGCAAGATATGGCGTTCGCCACTAACGGGGCCGAGGTTATCCTTGGGGCAAGACGGCGCGATGTAAGCGGCAATTGGTATAATCGGCTTATCCTCCTGAATAGCGATGGCGTGTTGATCGATAACTACGACAAACATCATTTGGTGCCGTTCGGGGAATATGTTCCGTTGCAAAACACCCTGTCGAAAATCGGACTTTCTGCGCTGACAGGCAGAGGTTGGACGGCGGGCGAGGGGCCTCGGGTGATCTCGACAGGTGACGCGCCGCCGTTCCTGCCGCTGATTTGTTACGAGGCGATCTTCCCGCAGCATGCGTCTGTGGATGGTGAGCGCGCGGACTGGATCGTGCAGGTGACGAACGATGCTTGGTTTGGCAAATTCAGTGGCCCGTATCAGCATTTGGTGCAAGCGCGGGTTCGGGCGATTGAACAAGGTTTGCCGTTGGCGCGGTCGGCTAACACCGGTGTCTCGGCGATGGTGGACCCGTTTGGTCGCATGATCGAGGGGATTCCGTTGGGCGAAACGGGGGTGATTGACGTCTCGTTGCCTGCGCCGTTGCCGGAAACCTTGTATTCGCGCAGTGGCGATTGGCCGATTGCGGGAATTTTGCTGTTGTTAACATTATTGCAACTATTGCCCGCTAAAAGGCGCCGATCCTGAGAATTACCCAAATTCCTGCACCGTGTGCGTCTATTAAGCGGCATCAGGGCATTGACGCCACGACTTCGCTTCATTTAGAGAAACATACCGCCAGCTTTTAGCTATGGAGGCCACATTGGCTCGACAAAATTATATGTTCACCTCGGAATCTGTTTCCGAAGGTCACCCGGACAAACTCTGCGACCGTATTTCGGACGCGGTTCTTGATGCCTTTTTGGCCGAAGACCCGGAAGCCCGCGTGGCATGTGAAACTTTCGCAACGACAGACCGTGTGGTTGTTGGTGGCGAAGTTCGCGGCCCGCAGCATGTGATCGACAGTGTCGAAGACATCGCGCGCAAATGTGTGCGTGACATTGGGTACGAGCAAGAAGGGTTCCATTGGGATACCTTCAAGATGGATAACTATCTGCACGGCCAGTCCTCGGACATCGCGCAGGGCGTTGATGCGGCAGGTAACAAAGATGAAGGCGCGGGTGATCAGGGGATCATGTTCGGCT
>JAGLUD010000491.1 GCA_023134935.1 Paracoccaceae bacterium
GAATACGAAATGGGCCAGTAGGCACCAAAAACGAAAGAAAGCCCGGCGGTTGCGTCGGGCTTTTATCTATCTATGAACAACGCCCCACATAAAGAAGAGTTCCCGTATTGGCTGGTTCTGGTGATCGGCATCGGGCTGTATTTCACGTACCGCGTGATCAATGATGACCTGTATGTACAGGTCTTCAATATCGTTTCAAAAGGCGTTTCGATTACGCTGTTTGTGACGCTTGTGGCGTTCTTTATGGCGTCGTTAATCGGGCTTCTTTTGGCGTTGGCGGTGCTGTCGCCCTATGTAGTTTTGCGCCAAGTAGCGCGGTTTTATATCGAGGTGGTGCGCGGCATTCCGATGTTGGTGCTGTTGCTTTACATTGCGTTTGTCGGTGCACCGCAGTTGGTGATTTTGATTAACTGGATTATCGAACCGCTGGGCTTTGACCCGATGCGGACACGGGATTTGTCGCTGCTGTGGCGGGCGATTCTGGCGTTGATGATCGGGTATTCGGCGTTTATTGCCGAAGTGTTCCGTGCAGGTTTGCAGTCCGTGGAAATCGGTCAGATCGAGGCTGCAAAGGCGTTGGGCCTTGGGCCGTGGCATCGGTTCCGGTTTATCGTTTTCCCGCAGGCTTTGCGGACAATCATGCCGCCGTTGGGGAATGATTTTGTGGCGTTGATCAAGGATAGTTCCTTGGTGTCGGTGCTGGGGGTCGCGGATGTTACGCAGCTGGGTAAAATTTATGCGGCTGGGTCATTTAGATTTTTTGAGACGTATAATATCGTCGCGCTGATCTATCTGTTTATGACGATCACGATCTCGCTGGCGTTACGTCGGTTTGAGCGCCATCTGGAACGCAAATCCGGCGAGTTGGCAGAATAAAACCGGTGCCGAGAGAGAGCACGACACCGGCTTATTCGACTTGCGACCTTAGCGGTTCGGGCCGAAGTCTTCCACTGTCACAACGCCGTCGCCGTTGCGATCAACCAAGGCTAGCCATGCTGCCGACTGGCTGATGAATTCGCTTAGTGTTACCGAGCCGTCACCGTTTACGTCATTAAATGGCAACGTCATGCCGACGGATGCTTTACGCTCGCCACCGTGGCCGCCTTGCTCGCCTTCGTCGTCGTGGCTGGATGCGCGGGCTTCGTCAAAGAATGCGTACTCCTCCGCATCCAGAATGCCATTGTCGTCCGCGTCAAACGATGCGAACACATCGGAGCGGCGGGAGGCTACGTTTTCAACAGTTACTTGACCGTCGCCGTCGTTGTCCCACTCGTCAAGGAAGCCGGCGCCCGGATTGCCGCCGCCGTTGCCACTTGCGAAAGCGGATGTTGCTAAAAGAGTTACTAGAGCAGTTGCTGTGATAAGAGTTTTCATGGTGTATTTCCTCTGGGTTAGTTATCTGTTGTTCACTTAGATATATAGTAATACGTGCACGCGTTTCAATTCCGTCGAAAAAAGTTTTGGAACTTGCAAGAAAGTTTGGAAAACCCCACAGTGCTTGGGAAATCATCTAACAATTGGACAGCACATGACCGACAATCCGCTACTGCAGCAATGGAATACGCCTTTCGAAATCCCGCCGTTTGACCTGATCAAGGACGAACATTTCGCCCCAGCGTTCGAGGAAGCGTTCGTTCAGGCGCGGGCGGCGGTTGATGCGATTGCGGGTGGGGGCGATGCCCCGACGTTTGCCAATACCATTGAGGCGATGGAGCAAGCCGAGGAGTTGTTGGAGCGCGTGGCTGGCGTGTTTTTCAACCTTGCTGGCGCGGATACGAATGATGCGCTTGAAGCGTTGCAGCGGGATTTGGCGCCGAAGTTCGCGGCATTTTCGGCCGAGACTTTGATGAACGAAGCGTTGTTTGCGCGGGTTTCTACGGTTAGTGGTGCTGGCTTGGACGCTGAACAGGCACGGGTTCTGGAGTTGTATAACCGGATGTTCGTGCGGGCAGGGGCGGCGTTGGCGCCGGATGCTCGTGAACGGTTGAAGGTGATTATGCAACGGTTGGCATCGTTAGGGACAGCGTTCTCGCAGAATGTTTTGGCGGATGAGAAGTCTTGGGAAATGGCGCTGGGCGAGGGCGATTTGGCAGGATTGCCGGACTCGTTGATTTCTGCGACGGCGCAAGCGGCGACAGATCGTGGGGGCGAGGGGTATTTGATCACTTTGTCACGATCCTTGATTGTGCCATTTTTGCAATTTTCTACGCGCCGAGATTTGCGGGAAATCGCGTTTAAAGCGTGGGTGGCCCGTGGTGAAAATGGTGGCGAGACGGATAATATCGCTGCGGTGGCCGAGACGTTGGAGTTGCGTCGGGAACGTGCCGCGCTGCTGGGTTTCAAGGATTTCGCGTCCTTCAAGCTGGATAACGAAATGGCGAAAACACCCGAGGCTGTTAGGGAATTGTTAATGGCCGTATGGGAACCTGCGAAAGCGGCGGCCGAACGGGACGCGGTTAAGCTGACGGA
>JAGLUD010000492.1 GCA_023134935.1 Paracoccaceae bacterium
CACCGTGATGCCCACCCAACAATGGAACAACAGCCGAGCCATCATCCGGCACCGCAATAACCGGCGGCTCGGTTCGTTTATCGGCAAGTACAGGCGCAACCGCCCGAACCAAGATACCCGCGGCACAAACCCCGATCACCGGATGCCCCGCCTGAAACAACATGCGCACATGGTCCAGCGCATTTGGAAAATACGCATCCGCCCGATCACAACGGCCTTCACGGCCATGCACAGGGGCGTTGAGCGCCGAAGCTATGCAAAACGCAATCGCCTGACCCGAACGGGAAAGACATACAACAACAGGATTTAATTCAGCCACGGATCTTGGCCTTTCGTAACGAGGATCATTGAGAAATACGGTGCGGTTTCGGGCGCGTCATCCAGCGACATAACCTTCTGGTTTGGTAAGCTGGCACGTTCAACATAAGCCACATCGGTCAAGTTCAACGCAGCCAGAACGCGACGAATTTTTGGCAAGTGTCGTCCCACTTTCATGATCACCACTGCCTCGGCAGCCGCGATGCGATCGCGCATAGTTTCTTCATCCAGCGGGCCGGGAATTATAGTTAAAACTTCGTTACGCGCCGTCAGCGGACGGCCAGCGACGGCAGCGCAAGTGGTAACGGACGTCACCCCAGGCACAACTTCGGTTTCGTATCTACCGGACAGCCGCGCAAACAAATACATGAACGATCCGTAGAAGAACGGGTCGCCCTCGCACAGCACCACGACGTCTCGGCCAGCATCCAAATGTTCAGCAATATCCGCCGCGCCTTGGTCATAAGCCGCCTGTGCAGGACCACGTTCAACCGTCATTGGGATATGAATCGTAACCTCAGCGGCATCCTCCGGTATCACATCCGCCGCGATAGAGCGCGCGAAACTTTCACCGTCTTCCAACGCCGGATAGGCCACCACCTCCGCCCCCGAAATCAGGCGATAAGCCTTCAGCGTCATCAACTCCGGATCACCAGGTCCGAGGCCTATTCCATATAACGTACCATTCATCTTTTAATCAAACTCCATTGGGTGACAGGGCGCAAAGGCTTCCAACTGGTTAACGAACCCAAAGGCTCCACACGGTTCACAGAAATTTGCACCAGATCGCCTCCGAACTCTTTGTAAAGCTCGACCAATAAGCCCTCGCTTTCCAATGTCACAGCATTCGCCACCAACCGCCCCAACGGTCGCAACGCCGCCCAGCAGGCTGTAAATGTATCGCGCGACAAGCCACCACCGAAAAAGATTGCGTCTGGCGCCGCCAGTCCTTCGAGTGCCGATGGCACATATCCATCGATCAGTTTCAAAGCCGGAACACCAAGTGCTTGCGCATTTCCCGCAGCCATAGTCCGCCGATCCGCACGTGGCTCAATCCCGACCGCGCTGGCATATCGCGCCGACCGCATCCACTCCACGGCAACCGAGCCACAGCCGGTGCCGACATCCCACAACAAAGCCCCGCGCATCGGCATTAACTTCGCCAAAGTAGCGGCGCGAACCTCGCGTTTAGTCATGGTACCATCATGAATGAACACCTCGTCCGACATACCCGGCA
>JAGLUD010000493.1 GCA_023134935.1 Paracoccaceae bacterium
CCGAAACCATGCGTTACGCCGTCGATTACAACACGGCCACCGCCACGCGTAATCCAGAAAAACTGGTGTAAGTCATAATGGCGATGCTCGTCCAAGCGCCATGGTTGCTTCAGCCCACGGGCGGAAATACTTTCACAGTGCACAGCCTCCAACGGCTGCCCTGTGGACCGCATTTCGCGGTACAGGTCATAAGATGATGTACTCAATTGTCTGCCTCAAATGTTCGTTTTTTTATTGTAACTTACCGGATTCATGTAATTTTTCAACACTTTTCCCAATTATTTACAATAACCCAACTGTAAGCACACTATCTATGCCCAGCTGATTTGACGCATACTAGAGGTAGTAGTCAGGAAACGTCAGTGCGCGACAAAATACTGCCCGCAAGCGCCGAAATATCGGTCTGGTCGTCCAGCGAGACCTGCTGCCAACCCTGCATTTTGTTGCGAAACCATGAACGTTGACGTTTGGCAAACTGCCGTGTGGCAATCGTCGCGCTCTCTTTCGCCTCGTTCAGTGTGCAGTCATCGCGCAGATAGGCGACAAGTTCACGTGCACCAAGGGCGCGGGATGAGGGTAGGGATGGCTCCCACCCGCCCTGCATGACGGTTCTGCACTCATCCAACGCACCTTCAGCAACCATATTATCGAACCGTTGCGCGATCCTTGCATTCAACCAGTCAGGGTTGGAGTTCAGCACAACCGCGTTGGCCGACATAAGTGGCACCAACGGTGGCGGCGTATCTTTTTGCCAAGACGCCAAGCCACGCCCGGTTGCTTGATGAACCTCCCAAGCGCGCTGCAAGCGCATAGGATTATCCTTGTCGGTTTTTGAGAGCGTTTCTGGATCATGCTTAGACAAGTATCGTATAAATTCAACACCATAAGAGGCACTTCTAATCTCATTTCCCGTGGTTCGAATGTGATCCGGCGTCTCAGGGATTTCAGCCAAACCCGACGTTAACGCAGAAAAGTACAGCCCAGTTCCACCAAGGATAATCACCGGACAATCAATGGTTTCCAATACTTTGGTAACTTCACGTAGCCATGCGCCAACAGAATATGTTTGGCTTAACGGTATGTGGCCATAAAGGTGATGCGGAACGGCTTGTTCATCGGTTTCGCTGGGGCGCGCCGTCAGAACACGCCATGTGTCGTATACCTGCAAAGCATCGGCGTTAATGATGCATCTGCCGGATTTTCGTGCGATCTCAATCCCCAAAGCGGATTTGCCGGACGCAGTAGGACCGCAGATCAATATCGGGTTACCGTGTGGATATGTGATTGTATTCATAGGTTTAGGTTTTAGGTCTTAATCAACAATATAACAAGTTATCAGCACAATTTTTAACATAATATCTATTATGCGACTGTCGGTATGTGCTATTATCCCCACCTACGGGTTCGCAACCTTGTACTGATTGCTGGTCTTTTCGGTCCATAGAACTTCCAACACGTATCCCTCGTCCGTTTGTTCTTCGCTTTGAACAACGTTGTGCGAAAATAGCCACGCGCGGTTTTTACCTTTCGAATAATCTAGCTTTAACGTTTCGCTAAACACCGGTTCAGCTAACGCATCTTCGACCACTACATAGAGTTCGTCCAAACCCTCACCAGTAATCGCCGAGGTTATGCAATGCTTGCTATCTCGCTCCGCTGCCGTTCTAAACGCGTCAGCCTCGGACTGTGGCAGGTTATCGATCTTGTTCCAAACCTCCAGCATGCCCTCTTGGGCTTTGTCTGAAATACCGATTTCCGTCAGGATTTCGACAACGTCACGCGCCTGCTCCATTGTTTCAGGATGCGAGATGTCGCGGACGTGTAGCACCAGATCAGCATCAAGCACCTCCTCCAACGTCGCGCGGAACGCGGCTACCAGCTGTGTCGGAAGATCGGAGATAAATCCAACAGTGTCAGATAGAATGATTTTGCGCCCCGATGGCAGCTCGATACCGCGCATGGTCGGGTCAAGCGTGGCGAAAAGCATATCTTTTGCCATAACGTCCGCACCCGTTATCTTGTTGAAAATAGTGGATTTACCAGCATTGGTGTACCCAACGAGCGCCACAATCGGGTAAGGAACTTTTTTGCGCGCAGCCCTGTGCAGCGCACGGGTTTTCACCACTTTGTTAAGCTGGGTTTTGATCCGGTGGATCTGGTCATCCAACGCACGTCGGTCAGATTCAATCTGTGTTTCACCCGGCCCGCCGATGAAACCAAGACCACCACGTTGGCGTTCCAAGTGGGTCCAACTGCGCACAAGTCGGGACTTTTGATATGTCAGGTGTGCGAGATCTACTTGCAAAACACCCTCGCGGGTAGCAGCACGGGCCGAGAAAATCTCCAGAATCAAACCGGTTCGGTCAAGGATTTTAACGTCCCATTCCTCCTCCAGATTTCGCTGCTGAACGGGGCTAAGTTTGCCGTCAATGATAACCAAGCCAACATCGTTGGCCGTCAAAAGAGCCTTTATTTCCTCGGTCTTACCTTTGCCGAACAACATCCCTGCCCTAGGCTTGGGAACCTTGGTCACAAGCGAAGTCACAACCTCGACATCCAGCGCTTCGGCTAGATTTACGGCCTCCTCCAGCGCAAGCGACGGCGTGCGCCGCTTGATCTGACCGGATAAATCAGGGTGGATAACTGCACAACGCATCAGGCGTTATTCTGCATCGTCACCGTCGTACAAGTTAACGGGTTGCGAAGGCATGATGGTCGAAATCGCGTGTTTATACACGAGTTGCGAGGAACCATCACGGCGTAACAGTACACAAAAGTTGTCAAACCAGGTGATAACACCTTGTAATTTAACACCATTCACGAGGAATACGGTTACAGGGTTTTTAGCTTTCCGGACATTGTTCAGGAACGCATCTTGCAGGTTTTGCTTATCGGCAGCCATTATTTTCAGCCTTCAGTTTTATGGAACCCGGCTTTGAAGCAGGTTCTTGTTGTTATTGTCTAATATAATGGGGGTAATTGGGCGATATTTCCACCCCTAAGAGATGCTTTTGTTCGCAATTGCACAA
>JAGLUD010000494.1 GCA_023134935.1 Paracoccaceae bacterium
TGCAGTACGATGTTAACGTCTGGCACCACCCGCTGTTGGTGCTGGGTGGCGCGCAAGACTTCCTGATCGTGGATCGGGCAGGGGATGGCAACAATCTTGAGGAGGTGTTTTTCGACGCCCCCCGTGGATTGGCATTCAGCTAGACAAAACTCGGCCTGCGGCAGCGATTGCACCGCCGCCGTGGGGGATTTGCAAGGCGCTTAAGCCCGCTTCGATCGTAGAGAATGCACCTAACAACATCACAGGATTCATATGCCCCATGTGTCCGATGCGGAAAATCTGGTGGGGTTCGTAATCGCCAAACCCGATGCCAACACCCAGAACCAGTCCGGCAGTATCCTGACACCAGCGGTGCAACGGGGTTAGGTCTACGGTATCGGAAACCACGGTCGTAACCGCGCTGGATCGATCTGCGATATTGCTGACGTTGCACCGAATTGCACCAGCCTCGGCCCATTTGTCGACTGCAGCCCAGACGGCTTGTGCTTGTTTTGTATGACGCGCCCAGACATTTTCGAGCCCTTCTTCATCAACGAGCATCGTTAACGCTTCGTCCAATCCAAACAGGTGATGCGTTGGTGGAGTGCCGTTGAAGCGCATATAAAACCGCTCGGGATTAGTCCTTGGTCCCCAATCCCAGTAAGGCGAAGTTTTCTTTGTGTTTTCAGACACCTGTTCCGCTTTAGCATTGTGAAATGTAAAAGCCACACCTGGGGGAACCATGATCCCTTTTTGGCATCCGGCAACCATGACATCAACGCCCCAAGCGTCCATCTCGAAGGGTTCGCACGCAAGCGATGCGATGCAATCCACCATCAACAAGGCATGGTGCCCCGTGTCATCGATCGCTTCACGTAGCGCTGCGATGTCGTTGGTAATAGACGAGGATGTATCCGTGTGCGTGGCAAGCACCGCTTTAATTTCACCAGTATCAGCCCGAAGTGTGTCAGCCACCTTGGTAGCGTCGAAACTACAGGAGGTCCCGAAATCAACAAGCTCTACCTCGATCCCCATCGTGGTTGCGACATTTGCCCAACCGTTACCGAAAATTCCGGTGGCGAGGCACAATACCTTGTCGCCAGCCTGAAGGACGTTATGCAACGCGGCCTCCCAAACACCGTGACCATTGCTGATGTAGATCGTCGGGTCGCCCTTCGTGCCGGCAACCTTGCGCAAGTTTTCCAGAATGCGGTCGGTCGTTTCGATTAAGTCACCCTCATAGATATTAGGTGCGGCGCGGTGCATGGCGTTTAGTACACGGTCAGGTATGACCGAGGGGCCGGGGGTCATAAACAGGTCGCGACCTTGGGAAAGACTCATTGCTTGTATCCTTGATAAATATGACGGAAGAATAACCGGAGTTTTCGGAATGGAAACTGGCAAAATCAAGAAAAACTGCATAATGTACGCAACGTCCTATTGAGGCGAAGCGCAGCAGTATTTAGTTTATGACCCAACTGAATGACCGGAGAATCTCATATGCAGCCCAAAGACAACTCCGCTGACGCTGGCTATCGCCGCTTATGGCGCGACTGGCTTTCGGAATATCGCGGGCTGATTTTTGCAAGCTTCGGCTTCATGGTTATCACGGCGATTGCTTCCGCCGCTTATGCAAAAATCATCCAGGTGATTATTACCGCTTATGAAACAGCCGACACCTCTGTGATTTACTGGGGTCCTATCGGGATTTTGTTGATCGCGTTTTCCAAAGGTTTTAGCGTTTATTTCCAACTTGTTGCCAGTAATACAGCGTTATTCCGCTTTGAGGCGAAGTTAAAGCAGGTGATGTATTCCAGCCTTATCCATGCTGATTTGTCCCGCCTTCAAGGTGAAACACCAGCGGCGCTGGCAGCCCGGTTCTCTGCCGATAGCGATCTGCTGCGGACTTCGGTGCAAGCACTGTTGGTGGCTGTATCTAGTGTGATGGTAGTTATCGCTGCAATTGCCGTGATGCTTTCGATCAATTGGCAAATCACGTTGATATTATTGCTCGTATTCTCGTTAGCAATCCTGCCTGTAAATTCTATCGGCACAAAAATTCGTAATATTTCAAAGGGAACGCAAGAACAGCTTTCCGGGATGAACTCCGAAATTGTCGAGGGGCTCTCTAGCATCCGAATGGCCCGCACCTATCAACTTGAGGACCATTTGAACAAAACTGCATCTGGTACCTTCAGCAAAATTGAATTTCTTCGCATTAAGGACATGAAGTGGAAGGGTCGGTTGTCGCCACTTGTTGAAATTTTAAGTGGCGCGGCTGTGGCGGCTTTACTGTTCGCGGTGTCTTGGGGGATTGCACGAGGCACAATAACCGTCGCGGACTTTATGGGGCTGCTGACAGGTGTAGGCGTGCTTTCTCAACCGGCAAGGTCACTTGGCTCGACGTTCGCGTCTGCAGCGCAGGGTCGGGTCGCGTTGGACAGGATATTCCCGATCCTCGACGCTCGAAACGAAATCGTCGATAAAGCAGATGCCAAGACTATTGAAGGCGCCAAAGGGTTGGTTCAATTCGAGGGTGTCGAATTTGTTTACCCGAACGGCTTTGCCGCATTAAGAAAACTTACGCTAGATGTGCCTGCTGGATCAAAAGTGGCGCTTGTCGGGCGGTCGGGGGCTGGAAAGTCCACCGTTTTTAACCTAATTCCTCGCTTGTTCGATCCAACGAGTGGTCGGGTATTGATTGACGGCGTGGATATTCGAGATATCTCGATCAAGTCATTGCGGCGTCAAATTGCCGTTGTAAGCCAGGATGCGGTTATGCTGTCAGGCACGGTACGTGCGAATATTGGGTTTGGGCGCCTAGATGCTGACAATGCCGAAATCGAAGGCGCGGCCAAATCTGCGGCTGCTGATGGGTTTATTCGTCAGCTACCCGATGGATACGATACGGCCGTTAGCTTTGCCGGTAGCCATTTCTCTGGTGGAGAAAAGCAGCGCTTGTCGATTGCCCGCGCGATCCTGCGTGATGCACCGATACTGCTGTTAGATGAGCCAACTTCAGCACTCGACGCCGAATCTGAAGCAGCGATCAAGACTGCGCTCGACAAACTGGCCAAAGGACGGACAACTTTTATCATTGCGCATCGGCTGTCTACGATTTTGGATGCGGATATGATTGTGGTCATGGATCAAGGTAGCGTCGTAGAAACCGGGACACATGAAGAACTGCTGGCGAACGAGGGGCTTTACGCCGAACTTTACCGTCTGCAATTCGCTCACGTTTAACGATAATACTTGGTGGCCAGTTTATTCGGGTCCGTGCCGGCAAAATATCGGAACAACACGCCAAAGTTAATAAAAGATCGCTTCATCCATCCGTCTCGACGGTATTTATCGGCGCTGGTCTCGATGTTCGCGGGCAGGACTGTTAACTTGCCGCGAAGCTTTTTTGCAATCGCCACGTCCTCCATTAACGGGATATCGGGAAAGCCGCCGACGCGTTTATATAGACGTTGGCTGATCAGTAAACCTTGGTCACCATAAGGCAGCCCAAACCAGCGGGATCGAAAGTTGGCCCATCTGGCAACAGTCCTGGCTGGGAATGTGCTCTCGTCAAACTGCAACTTGAAATATGCGGCTTGTTCAGGATTTGACAGGTTTCGGATAACTGCATCTTGCCAATCGCGGCCCAACACGCTGTCGCAATGCAGGAACAACAACCAATCGCCACGGGCAACCCGTGCGGCGGCCGCCATTTGATTTCCACGTCCGGTTGGGGTGGGAAGGAATGTTACGCCGACTTCCTGTGCGATTTGTTCCGTATCGTCACTTGATCCACCGTCTGCGAAAATAACTTCGGTCAGTAGACCGTCCATGATGCCCTCGCCCAATGCGCCTAGGCAGCGTTGTAGCTTTGGCGCGGAATTTAGGGTTGGGATGATGACTGATATGGGGGCGGCCATTTTGGCTTTCAGAATTTCGCTATTACGGGTGTGAAACATGCGTGCGATGCCTATATATACCCCCAAAGAGGAGATTAATATGACAAACGGTTTCTATAATGCAGATCGCACGGTGTTGCGGATTGCCGGCGCAGACCACGTATCGTTTTTGGAGGGGTTGGTCAGCAACTCCGTCGCGCGGGTCGCCGAAGGGCCGGTTTATGCCGCGATGCTTAGCCCGCAGGGGAAGTATCTTTTCGATTTCATCATGAGTTCGGGTGAGAACTCCATATTACTGGACGTGTGCGCCGATCGTGCAGCAGCACTGGCGCAACGGTTGACGATGTATCGGTTGCGGGCTGATGTGGAGATTACAGATACAGGGCTGGCTGTTCTACAAGGGTTCGATGAGATGCCTGAAGGTGCGTTTATGGACCCGCGTAGTGATGCGCTTGGCTGGCGGATGTATGGGGATGGTTGTGGAATTCCGGAACTGGACCGTGCCGCATGGGATGCGCTGCGTGTGGCAAATGAAATACCCGAGACAGGTGTGGAGCTGCTGCCAGATGATACTTACATCCTAGAAAACGGATTCGAACGTTTGAACGGCGTCGATTTTCGCAAAGGATGTTATGTGGGCCAAGAAGTGACCGCCCGCATGAAGCATAAAACAGAGCTTAAGAAGGGGTTGGTCAGCGTTTCTGTTGACGGTGAAGCCGATGCAGGTACGCCGATCACTACAGATGGCAAACCTGCCGGAACCCTGCACACCGTTTCCGGTGGTCAGGGTTTGGCATATTTGCGGTTTGATCGTGCTAACGGTGAAATGCTCGCTGGTACAGCGGTGATCTGCCGAAATTAGTCGTTACGGATCAGTTTTGCAAAACGGTTAAAGATAGGTTCGTTGGCTGTGAGGACTTCCCCGGAAACAAGCGGGTTTTCATCAGATTTAATGCTCTCGACAATACCACCAGATTCTTTAACCAATAGGAGTCCAGCTGCCATATCCCAAGAATTCAACTTCCGTTCCCAAAAACCGTCGTAACGACCTGCGGCCACATACGCTAGATCAAGGGCTGCAGCGCCCCACCGGCGAACACCGGCGCAACCTGGCAACACACGCGCCAGATCTTGTATCGACTCGGGTAGATCTGCGCGCCCGCCAAAAGGCAAGCCAGTTGCAAACACACATTCGATCATTTCGTGGCGGGCTGAAACGCGCATACGGCGGTCATTGAGCCATGCGCCTTCGCCTTTTTCAGCGGTAAACATTTCGTCTTTAACTGGATCATAAACCACGCCGGCTACAATCTCGCCACGGTGCTCAAGTGCAATCGAGACAGCCCAATGCGGCATCCCGTGCAGGAAGTTCGTTGTGCCATCCAGCGGGTCAACGATCCAACGGCGGGTTGGATCTTCGCCGAATGTTTCTTCGGATTCTTCACCAAGAAAACCGTAGTTAGGGCGTGCTTCTGTCAATTGCTCACGAATGGTTTCTTCGGCTGTAGTGTCCGCTTTGGACACAAAATCGCCAGGCCCTTTGGTGGAAACCTGAAGGTTCTCCACTTCCTTAAAATCGCGCAGCAGTTTGCGACCGGCGATGCGGGCCGCTTTGACCATGATGTTCATATTGGCAGAGGCGTTATACATGTGTTTGGCTTTCAAGAGGTGCGGCAAGCGCCGCCGGATAAAATGCGATCAGGCGCGTTCTACATATTCCATAGTTTCGGTCGAAACCACGATTGCTTCACCTTCACCAACGAATGGCGGGATCATGACGCGTACGCCGTTATCCAGGATGGCAGGCTTAAAGCTGTTAGCGGCAGTTTGGCCTTTCACGGCAGGCTCTGTTTCTGTGATCGTACAAGTGACACGTTGGGGTAGGGCTGCACTTAGGGCTTCGTCGTCGTAGTATTCGATTTGAATTGTCATGCTGTCCTGCAAAAACGGACGACGATCACCAAGGATGTCGGCAGGCAGTTCAATCTGTTCGTAAGATTCGGTGTCCATGAACACCAGCATGCCGTCATTTTCGTACAAGAACTGCTGGGTCTTCTGCTCCAAACGTACCTTTTCCACCTTGTCCGCAGCGCGGAAACGCTCGTTCAATTTGGAACCATTGCGAAGGTTCTTCATCTCCACCTGTGCAAATGCGCCACCTTTACCTGGCTTTACATGGCTGACTTTAACGGCGACCCATAGGCCTTCGTTATGTTCCAGAATGTAGCCGGGGCGGATTTCGTTACCGTGGATTTTTGGCATGGGGCGTTCTCGCATAATAATTCATGTATGGCGCTCTATAATTCACCAAAGAGGGGCTTGCAAGGTCGTGGTTTTGGACTAGCGTATCTGAATATCGGCAACTAAGATTCGTGTGAACGCATAAGGACTATCTACGTGCATTATTCGGCGCTCCAAATTTTGAAGAATGGTTTGTCTGGGAACAAGGGCTGGAAGCCTGTTTGGCGTAACCCTGAGCCCAAGAAGTCCTACGATATCGTTATAATTGGTGGTGGCGGGCATGGCCTGTCGACCGCGTATTATTTGGCCAAGACTTATGGTATCCGAAACATCGCCGTGCTTGAAAAAGGGTATCTGGGGGGCGGAAATGTCGGGCGTAATACCACGATTGTGCGCGCGAACTATTTGCTGGACGGGAACTTGGAGTTTTACTCGCATTCCTTGAAGCTTTGGGAAAACCTTGAACAGGAACTGAATTATAACGTCATGCTCTCGCAGCGCGGTTGTTTGATGTTGGCGCATAACGATGGGCAGTTTGATAGCTTGGCGCGGCGTGGAAATGCGAATTTGGCGACAGGCGATGATGCCCTTCTGATGAGCGCAGATGATGTTCGCGCCTTCACTCCTTACCTTAATTTTGACGATGCCCGTTTCCCTATTCGCGGCGGGTTATTGCAACGCACGGGCGGCACTGCACGTCACGACGCGGTTGCATGGGGCTATGCGCGCGGTGCGGACATGCGCGGCGTTGATTTGATTCAGAACTGCGAAGTTACGGGATTTCGGATCGAGGGTGGTAAGATCAAGGGTGTCGAAACATCGCGCGGATATATTGGCGCGAGCAAAGTCGGAATGTCAGTCGCGGGGCGAACGTCCCAAGTGGCCGAAATGGCTGGGTTAAGTTTGCCGATCGAAAGTCACGTTTTGCAGGCTTTCGTGACAGAAGCCGTGAAGCCAGTGATCGATACGGTAATTTCGTTCGGTATGGGTCACTTCTATATTAGCCAGTCGGACAAGGGCGGGTTGGTGTTTGGCGGCGATATTGATGGTTACAACAGTTACTCCCAACGCGGAAACCTGCCGATTGTCGAGCATGTGGCTGAGGCAGCAATGGCCCTGATGCCAATGGTCGGAAAATCACGGATGCTGCGAAGTTGGGGTGGGATTATGGATATGAGCATGGACGGCTCTCCGATCATCGACAAAACACCCGTCGAGGGTTTGTTCCTGAATGGTGGCTGGTGCTACGGCGGGTTCAAGGCTGTACCTGCGGCAGGGGCTGCGTTTGCGCATCTTATGGCGACAGGGGAAAAGGCGGATTGGGCGACCAAATTCAACCTGAACCGTTTTGAGACCGGATACGTAATTGATGACGAGGGCACTGGCGCTCGTCCGAACCTGCATTGAGGGGCGTGATATGAGAATTATTTGCCCAAACTGTGGAGAGCGCGACCACCGCGAATTCGAATACCTCGGTTCCGCCAAACTGTTGGAACGCCCTGAAGGCGGCGATGCCGCCGCGTATCACGACTACGTTTTTCAACGAAGAAACCCTTCAGGTGAAAATGCCGAGTTGTGGCAACATGTAATGGGATGCAGTGCGTGGCTGCATGTAGTGCGAAACGTCACGACACATGAAATCATCGAGGTCAAACTCGCCCGTGACGTGAAGGAGGCGGCGCTATGAACCGTTTTCCAACAGGGGGTCTGATAGACCGCGACATCTCGATTCCGTTTACGTTTGACGGGCAGACCTACACTGCGCATCCCGGCGATACGCTGGCGTCCGCGTTGCTGGCAAATGGCGTGCGTCTTATGGGGCGCAGTTTCAAATACCATCGTCCGCGCGGGGTGCTGACGGCGGGGTCGGAGGAACCGAACGCACTGATGGAGATTGGCGTTGGCCCGGATCGCACGCCTAACATGCGGGCAACGACGCAAGAAGTTTACAATGGCATGGTGACGCAAAGTCAGAATCGTTTTCCAAGCCTGAAGGCGGATATGTTGGCGGTTAACGACTTGCTGTCGCCATTCTTGGGTGCGGGTTTCTACTACAAGACCTTCATGTGGCCGAAAAAATTCTGGGAGGCGGTTTACGAGCCGATTATCCGCCGTGCGGCTGGACTTGGGCGTCTGTCCGGGGATCCCGATCCTTCCGTTTACGAAAAAGCTTGGGCGCATTGCGATGTGCTGATTATTGGCGGTGGTCCGGCAGGATTGATGGCTGCTTTGACGGCTGGCAAAGGCGGCGCGAAGGTTATTCTAGCGGATGAGGATTTCGTCATCGGTGGTCGCTTGAACAGCGAGCAAACCGAGGTGGGCGGCAAACATTCGCAGCGCTGGGCGGCCAAGGTGGCGGCAGAACTGGTTGAAATGCCAAATGTCCGCGTGATGACCCGCACGACGGTGACTGGTGCATACGACGGTGGAACTTACGGCGCGATAGAACGAGTGTCAGATCATATCGCGGATGCACACGGCGCACCACAGCAGATATTCTGGCGGATCGTGGCGAAACACACCATCCTTGCTGCGGGCG
>JAGLUD010000495.1 GCA_023134935.1 Paracoccaceae bacterium
TCGCCTAACGAATGCGTGGTGATTGAAGACAGCCTGACGGGTGTTTTGGCAGCCAAGAATGCGGGCATGAAATGTTGCGGATACGCACCGCATGACGGTGGTGAGGTGTTGGCTGCCGAGAACGCGATCCTGTTTGACGATATGGCAAAACTGCCTGCCCTTCTCGGGATTTAATATCCGTCCACAACGGGTAAATTAGTCTGGCAGCATCCTGACCACAGGTCACCTTTGCCCTTTTCCAATAAATCGAGCGCCCAGCCGTATGTCTTGTCCGACACGCCATTGCTGCACTCCGCGCGGCGGATGAAGCCGGTGAAACGTGGCGTTTCGAATGCGTAGTTGGAGCGATACATGTTGTGAGACATGGTTGAGGTTTCGATTGGCATCCATTCGGTGTCGCCACCCATTTCGGTGAAGCCGAATTGGGAGTCATAGGTGATATCCACAGACCAGAATGGTTCGGCTCCGCCGCATTGCTGGTTTATGGGCATGGTGCTGAAATCATCGCCGTATTGCTTTACCGGCTGCATAAATTTCAGCGAAACCCAAGCATCCCCCCCGTGCCATAATATCCGCGCCCAAGTTCCGGTTTCGTCCAGTGCGGTTACTTCCGCTTGTTGACCGGGCAGAAGGTCATCCAGATCGTATGAACTTGCAGACGGTTCTTCGCGGACATTCAGAACGTCACCATCAGGCACACTGACCACCTCGTAAACAATCGGGAACAGTTGGAATTCTGCCAGCGCGAGTGTCGGAATAACGAGGGAAAGGCTCAGTATGACTGATGTGACAAAATGCAAATGATTGCTCCGTTCTTATGGTGTGATTACAATTTTTCCGTCCGTTATTTTCGTTGCAGCAGCCAGTTCGCCGACAACGTCGACCAAAGTCAAGGTTGATGCCACATCGGTATGCCAACGGCCATCGGCGAAACGGGCTTGGACCTCGCCAACCACGCGGGCTTGGTCTTTGGGCGGGGTAGAGCGCATCCAGTTGGTTAACCAAAATCCCTCGATCTTCTTGCCCATGAAAATCAGTTGGCCCATCTGGGTCAGGCGTGGGGCCTCGGTTCCCAGTTTACCGTAGCTGACCCAGCGGGCGTTGTTGGGCATCAGGGTGAAAGTTGTCTCGCATATCTGGTCAGACACAGCATCCAGAAACACGCGCGGCTTCAGGGCGCGGCTGGCGGCGGCGAATTGCGCGGCGAAATCGGGGGCGGTGGTTACCAGCACCTCGGCCGCGCCGAGGGCTTTTAGCGGGGCCACGGCATCTGAACGGCGCACCAATGCGATGACCTTCAGGTTCATATCTTTGGCAAGGCTAATCATCAGTTTACCCAGCTGGCTGGTCGCCGCGGAAACCACGAAAGCGTCGCCGTCTTTCGCCGCAATATCCACCATCGCCATCGCCGTCAGCGGGTTAACGATTTGCGCAGAACCATCGACATCTGAAACGTCCGGCCGAAGCGGGATGCAGGCGACGGCATCCGTCAACGCATATTCTGCCCATGCACCTGAACCGCCGAGCGATACGGCAAATGCAACGCGTTTGCCTATCAGTGCTTTCGCACCTTCGCCGGCTGCAACTACGTCCCCACAACCCTCGAAACCTGCGGGCACGCCTTTGCGGCGCGGTTGGCCGTATTCGCCCTTAATAAAGTGTAAATCCGATGGATTGACCGAGGCGATACGCAGTTTGATTAAAACCTGCCCCTTAGCGGGAGTAGGGACGGGAACTTGGGTTTCCTCCAGATACAGCGCTGCGTTGGAAATAGCAGGCCCTTCGGATTTACCGGAATAACCGTCTTCGAGTTGGATCAGCGCGCGCATTGTGTCGGGGAGGTTTGTCATTAATCTTCCTTTAACCAGTCGTTCAGGACGTCGTCTGTGTCTGCTCCGCATACGGGGGGCGCTCTGCGATATGTCACGGGCGTTGCGGAAAACTTAACCGGATTGCCGATAAGATCAACGGTTCCCGAACCTGACAATGGGTGCGCAATGGTGATTTTCATATCACGGGCGGCGACTTGATCACTGGCGAAAACTTCGGCGACGTCGTGGATCGGGCCGCAGGTTACGCCCGCAGCATTCATGGTTGAAAGCAACGTGGCTTTGTCGATTTTCTTGATGATCGGGATCAGGGTCTCGATCAAGTCCTCGCGATTGGTGATACGATCGATGTTGACTGTATAGCGTGGGTCTTGGGCCAACGTAGGGTGGCCGATAGCGGCGCAGAATTTGACGAATTGCGCGTCGTTTCCAACAGCAATAATCAGGTGGCCATCGCTGACTTCGAACACTTGATAGGGCACGATGTTGGGGTGTTGATTGCCGCGTCGCTTGGGTACTTCGCCCGAAGCCAGATAATTGGCGCCCTCGTTAATCAACCATGCAACCTGTGTATCCACGAGGCCGATGTCGATGTACTGCCCCTCGCCGGTTTGGTCACGGTGCCGTAGCGCGGCCAGAATTGCTGTGGTCGCATACATTCCGCACATGACGTCTGTGATGCCAACGCCGACCTTCATAGGGGCGCCATCGGGCTCACCTGTCAGGCTCATGATGCCGCCATAGC